>NZ_JBNDMK010000045.1:0-28920 GCF_050436545.1 Paraburkholderia sp. GAS41 | reverse complement strand
TTCCTTCCTCGAGGTTTATTCAACGCCTGCCCGCACGCGTTGTCGTTAGCTCACGGGTTCGTGGTCGAGGGCAGGCGTCAAACAAACCTAAACGACAAAAGGCAGTCGCTCTTCCCGGAGACGCCGAGACCGATCAACGTCAATGCAAGCCCCGTATGATTATTGACGCGACGAGTCTTCAGTCCCGGCGGACGTCAATCCTGTGGAAGCGCAATCTTTTGCTGCAGTCTCGGCGTCTTTAATGGTTGACGGGTCAATCTGACGTCCTGGATCGTTCTGGGCGTACGGGCGCGCATACGTTTCCGTCAACATGTACAGAAGACGTCCCATCGGTAGTCGATAGATGTCGCTATGCGCACCTCCGCCTGTGTCCGGCGAGTTGTACCTCGTGATCCCTTCGCTCGTATTGAGGTACAGGATCTTGTTCTTCTCGGTTTTCGCGGGCAGCGTCGATACTGGGACGCACTTGCCGTCGCCGCTAAATGGGCACAACGTGAAATTGCCGGTGACCTTCTCGGGTCTGCTGGCGTAAGTAAAGGTGTCGGCGGCGCTCCAGCAGTCGAAAACGTCAGTTGCGTTTCCACATTCCTCACGCCACACGTGCGCCGAACCAGACGGCTTGTACCACACAGGTAGCGTAGTGGCGTGATCGTATTCGGATGCGGTAAGAACAATCTTCGTGCCGATCGATGCATAGTCTCGATACGGTGCGCCCTCCGCGCTTTCCGATGGTATGAATCGGTTGACGCTGACGGCGCCTTCGAGACCCACGGCAAGATCGACCATTGGCGCGGGTTTCGCGGGTCCATCCGAAGGTTGAGGGTTCTTGAGGTTGGCAGGAGGAGTGAGAACGGGTCCACTAAATAACGCGCGCATTGCCACTCGTGCACCGAAACTGTGGCCGATCAGTACGACACGCAGGGAATGTGACGATGTCGGCTTACCCGATTTGTCTTTTTGCGGCTGGGCCAGAACGAGAGGGATGGTCCGGTTCACGAGGACATTGAGCCAGGTTAGCCCCAACTCGTCGGCATCGTCGGCTTTGTCGAAATAGCTGACAAAGTCCAGCTTCGACTTGTTCCAGTACGATGGCCACGTCATACCGACGACGAGCGGCTTGAATTGCGCCTCGGCGACCTCTGCTTCACCTGCGCCAGCAAATCTCGCGGCAAACTGTTGATCCTGCGAGGCTTCAACCATATTGCCGACGATGTCGTTAAAGTTCCGGATCGCTTCATCTTGAGAAGTGTTCCAGCCCATCACGATGATAACCAAGTGGGTGTAGTGTTCGGCGTTGACGTGGGCCACCAGACCGCACTCAAGCTTTTTCAGTGCTTTGAGGCCGCCACTGTAGATTTCGGCCGCATCGCCTGCTTCTTGGAACTGATCCCTGGTGATGTCCCGTGTCGTATTGGCCGCACCTGAAACGGAAGGGACCTGAACCGTTACGTGATTTAACTCACTCTCTCCCGGTCGCAGCCCGCAGTGGCGCCACGCGACCACACTGCCACTGTCGCCCGGAAATTGAGATTCAAAAGAGTTATAAACAAAGCATTGGTCGATCAACGCTGACGATTCACTACCTTTTTTCGCCACCAAAGGTGCGCCATACCGAACGATGTGAGAGAGAAAAAGCGCCTTGCGATGGTCTTCATACAACTTAAGGATGTCGCTGGTCGTCTTCGCGGGCCATCGCGCTTTGTCCGCAACAATGTAGTCTGCATCGGGATACGCGAATCTGTTCGCCGTCGTCGGGCCACCCACGACATCTCGCGGACTTTTTTCGATCCCGACCAGATAACCTGGGTAGTGCAGTGATTCGCCCTTAGGAAAGTACAGCGCCGTATGAAACTGTCTTTCATAGACGCCATCGATGGCCAGATTTTTTTCCTGTCTGTCCAGCACGGTAGACAGGTCGGAGCAGGACGCCACAATAACGACGGCAATCGCTGCAAGAAAACGTTGGAAGTTCATCGTTACCTCACCAGTCGTTAGATATCCGGCGAAAGCGACTCGCTTGCAGCGCAATGGCGGTTAAGAGGCAAACCCCGAGCGCAGAGCGGGTGTGATTTCACCGACCAACCAGTTAGGCGTGTTGTCTATCGATACGATCGTTTTTCTACCGGCTTCCGCGCGATACGGAATTTATTGCCAGTGATCCGCGAAGAGGGCCTGGGCCGCGGACAGCCGGACGGTGCACGCATCGACGACGCGAGTTTGATACGAGATTAGTCATCCAGATCGGCTCCGACGAATCAGAACGCGGTCGATATGTGATCTACCGAACAGAGCGCTGAATGGGATTGAGGAATGTCGGGGCAATGAAAGTCGGTGAATGGGAGTTGTTGGGTGGCGTGGCCGTTTGGTCGGCGCGGTTTGAGAAGCAAGACTAACCGAAATGGCCGGGAACCTTCCGAACGCCACTGAAACAATGGCCGCTGTACCTTGTAAAAGGTCGTTGATTCTCACTGGCTCGAAAAGCGGTTCCGGGTCGATGACGGTCCACCGCGTCAGGCAAGAGTCGGCCACCTAGCGAAGTCCAAGACGCTGAATCGAACGTCCGAACCGCAGCCCAAATTGGTCATCCAGATTCGGTGCTGGCGTGGGCCGGCAGAGCATCGGCGGTTGGGCCCATCGTCCTTACGCTCTTGATCGCGGTTCGCGAAAGGCCGCGCAAGCTCGTGTCCTCCTCGAGGCTGCTGGCGAGGAGGACCGGGAGAGAGACGGGACGCAACGCCGAGCCGCACAGTCTGTGACGCAATTCGGGCTACGCGGAGTACGTCGCGCGCTCCTTTGAGGCCCTTGCGACGTCGGGGTCCTCAACCGTTTCAACCATCGCGATGTGTTCATCGAGGTAGTCCTGCGGGAGGCCATGTTCCTGGGCGCCAGCCAAGACATGATCCTTGTACCAACTGTAAGGCCGGAGGCTTTCGTCGATGGCGTCGTTCGAGGCGATATATGTCAGGACCTTCCGCCTGCGGCCCTTGTCATTGACGACCGTCACCATGGCGGCGTCATAACCCTTACCGGCACCCTCAGCAGCGTCGAGCTTTCTACGTTCTGATGGATCAAAACAGAAAAGAACACCGACCACAGCGCTCTCATTGTCATCCGTCGCAAACGCGTTGCACTTCCCCGAACCGTCCTTGCTACGCTTGTGAAACCGCAGTTCATGCCGAGGGAGGGTGGCGACCCCCAGCGGCTTGGCGCTCGGAATTCGTTGCCGCAGCCGCGCGGTCGCCATGTTCGACCCATAAGCGAAATATTCGATCGGCTCCGGCGGCCCGGTCTCTGCGTCTTGTAATGCTTCGACCGCCGGATCGCCTGGCTTCCGGATGGCACGCAACGGCACGGTCATAATGCTGTGGTCGTGGGTCTCCTTGCCTTCGCGGGTTATGAGTGGCCGCCCGTTCTCGGCATCAAGGATTGGAACAGGTCTGCCGGCCCATCCGCAGTCGGCGCATCGCGGTCGTTCCCAGACCACGCCCGGCGCCGCAGTGGTTTCGCCCTTTTCGGGCACAAGATCGGGCGATCCGCAGTTCGGACAAGCCTCCGGCACGCCGCGTAGCTCACGAAGGATCAGGGAGGTGGCCATACCGATGGCATGCTGAATCAACGTGTGCGCCAAGTCGGCATCGAGCCAGGTAGCTGATTTTGCATGCGTCAGCCAATTGGAAAACGTCCAAGCGCTATCGAGCGCACCTTTCAAGGCACCGCGTCGCTCCCGATTGGTGTTGCCGGGCACGAGAGCGTTGCAGATGATTTCCGACCACTCGCGGAAATTGGCGCGCTGAGGCGGCGTTTCCGTCCACACCGCGGCGTCCTGGGCGACGCCTATCAACTCAAGCAAAGTCTCTCGGCAACGAACACCAACCGCCTGGTAGTCCGCGAGATTGTGGGCCTGGCTGACTGCATCGCCGGCCTCTTCCATCTTCTCGAAGAGTGGCCCGAACGGAAGGAGGCGCATGTCGTCCCGTTGGTCCTGCTCGGTGCGGGGGATACGCAGAATCAGACCGATGTGGAAGGTCAGCGCCAGGTCCATATTAGGGAACTGTTGCTGGGAATAGAGGTTGGTGCCGCCAGTGATGACCCACCATCGGTCTTTGTTGGTGTGTATGTCCCACACGTCGTGGCGCATGTTCAGCACCGCTTCGGAGTAGACCTTTTGCATGAAGGTTACTTCTAGGTCGGGGGCTTGCCATTCGAAGTATTCCCGAATGGACTCGATTTCCTCTTCGCTGGCCTTCAGCATCCTGGCTCCCATTTGAGGCGGGCGGCCTCAAGCAACAATTTCGTTCTTGGCCACTATAACTCTGCTCAAACAACAGCAGCAGATGCAAACGGGCGAACCAGGCGTCGCTCTCGGCGTCCTTCGGAGTCATGTATCCCTTTTGTTCATGCCCCATGCTATCGTCCATCGCTATGGTTGAAGGTAGACTCGCAAGATCATCCACGTTGACATGAACGCTTTCTATGCTCTGGTCGAGCAACGGGATAACCCAACACTGCAGGGTAAGCCGGTGGCTGTCGGTCACGGGGCGAGCCTCGCGCTGATCAGTTCGGTCTACCCGCCGCCGAAAGGCATTCGGCTGGTCGGCGTCACGCTGTCGAACTTCGCGGCCATGACCGAGCCCCCCGCGTTGAACAACGCGGAGGGCGCACTCCTATGATCCCGGGCGACAATCTTCCAAGGGTGTTCCAAGCCAACACCGACCGTCTCTTTCAGCGGTTGATCTGGCCTGGCTTAAACGCGCTGCCGATCCACGCCGAGCTTCGATTCGACGAAGCCGCATCGATGAACGAGTTCCTCAACCGTGCGGCGGCGCAGGTCGATAACCATACCGCGAACGAAGCTGCTAAGGCATTTACCCTCACTCTAGCCGGCCTCTTTGAACGTCAGCTGCGCATATGGGGGCGCAGCCTCGGTGTGACCGGCAAGAAGCCCGGTCGGGAGCTGTTTCGCGAGCACCTTCCCGAATGTGCCGCAAAAGGCGGCGTCGATCTCAGCGGCATCTGCGACAGTCTTGTAGAGATGTTCCTCGTCGCGAATGTCTATCGCCATGGCGATGGGACCTCGGTAAACGATCTACGCGCCCATGCACCAGAACGTTGGACCCACGATCCCTCGCGATACATCGACATTCTTCCGCCGAACCCTGAGGAGAGTGAGCAGCCTCCTTATCCGACCCGAGGACATCGTCCGCTATGCCGGCGCCTGCGCAAGATTTTGGGGGCGGGCCGATAAGCTGCCCGGCGCGGTATCCGACCCTGGCTACGGCTGATGCGATCATGCCTTTGACAATGACGATCGATGAGACTGGAACGCATCGCCGACCGCCTACGATAGACAGACACTTATGAATCCGTTCGACGAACTGCCGCGCCGTGATCAGAACCACGAAATAGAGGACCAGGGCCGATCTGGCCGAACCCGATGGGCCGCACCGTCTTGCGCGCCATGTCCGGGCAATTGTCGGCGAACGGCTCGACATCCTCGTTGCCAACGCAGCCATCGCGAAGGTAGCCACGCTCGAAGAAACAGGCGTGGAGGATTTCGATGACCTGTTCGCAGTCAACGTGCGCGCTCCGTATTTCCTCATTCAGCAATTGCTGCCGATCATGTGCAAGGGCAGCAGCGTCACGCTGCTTTCCTCGCTCTCGGCACACGTAGCCATCGGTGAGCTGTCGGCCTACTCCGCGACGAAAGGTGCCGTCGATACGCTCGTACGCCATTTGGCGGCGGACCTCGGACCGCGCGGCATCCGCGTGAACGCGGTCGCGCCAGGTGTGGTGAAAACCGACATGTCGAGCTTCACCCGCACCGATGAGGGTCGCCACATGACGCTCAGCCTGCAGGCCATCAAGCGCCTTGCCGAACCGGACGACATCGCCGCTGCCATTACCTTTCTCGTCTCCGACCAGTCCAGATGGACAACTGGCGCGACGCTGCATGTCGACGGCGGCTCGAAGCTGTAGGCGCGGTGTCCGCAATGCAGTCATTTCGGCAACCCAACACGGTTCACGCACAGGAACACATCATGACGCAAATCACCTCGATCGATCCCCCGCGGACGCGATACTGGCTCGCGGTTCTTTCGGTCGCACTTAGCGCGACCGTGTTCTGCACAACCGAATTCCTACCCGTTGGGCTACTGCGCTATATCAGCCAGGGACTGCGCGTCAGTGAAGGTACCGCCGGCCTCATGATCACGGCGCCCGGACTGCTGGCTGCCATCGCCGCGCCGCTTCTGACCGTAGCGGTCGGACGCTTCGACCGTCGGCGCGTGCTGCTGGGCCTGGGCCTGCTGCTCGTGATTTCGAATCTCACGGCCATGCTCGCGCCCAATTTCGCGACTCTCGTCGTGGCGCGCGCGCTGTTCGGTGTCGGCATCGGCGGATTCTGGGCGATCAGCGTGGACCTCGGCGGCCGATTCGTCGAAGAGGAGCATGTCGGCCGGGCAACGTCGCTGATCTTTGCGGGCGTATCGCTCGGCATGTTGATCGGCGGCCCGGCCGGGGCGCTGATCGGGGAACTGGCGGGTTGGCGAACCGCTTTTGCCGCGGCGCTCGCGCTGTCCGTTGCGGCGCTGGATGCATCTCGATCCGGTTCAAATCGTCGTTCCAGATGGCTGTGTGGTCCACGCCAATCCGATGTAGCGACCGCTATGCAGATGCTTTGACTCTGGTCCGCACGCCGGGGCATGGTGAACAGCACACGAAGCATGTACGTGGTGAGCGAATCGATCGGCTGCTTTCAAAGGGAACCGGCTGGTTGCGCAGGCTCCGTACGGCACAGCCAGACGCTGCCCGCGCTAAGCCCTTCTTTCCGGTGGCGATCCAGGCCCCACGCACACCGGCAGACGATCTCCTGATGGATGACGAACCCAGTCGGGGGCAGCTGCTCAGGGCCCTCGACACCGTCGCGCGTGAAAAAGGCATCAAAGGAATCTGAACCGATGACGTGGTCCCGACTGTTTGGAATCCTGATGCTCGTGGTGCTGGTCAGCGCCGCCAGCCTGGCAGGCATCGTCCTGAGCTTTGCGCTCCTGATGCGCTACCTGGGGTGGCAGACAGTGTGGAACGGGATTTTCCCGTGGTCGACCGAGCGGCTCGACATGATCACGACCTTCGTCGCGGGCGGTACCGTCGCGGCCTGCCTTTTGATGAAAAGGCTCGCCGGCAGCGCGCCTGAATCCAGCGTGGCATTTCTGTAGCCCACGCAGTCCCCCTTTCATCTCACCATCCGGAGTCCGGGCTTCCGCCGAACTCGTGGTTCGCCGCCGCGATCACCCGCTCGGGCTCCGTGACGAAAACCTCTGCAGGGGCATTCCCACCCAGCAGGGCATGTGGCGAGTACAGCCAGAACGCGCGTCTCCAGCCTCCAGGGTCGTCGCAGTCGGGCAGAACGTTGAGCAGCTGGGCAACCTCCGGCCGGATGCAGCCCCGCTGGTCAAACTGGAAATCAGGGTAGAAAAACGAGCGACGATCGGGGGACCACACGCCCAGGATTCTTCCTTCGGCGCGCAGCGCACTGACGTAGCTACGCCCGCAGTCCCCTTTCTGCGCCCCTGTCACCGCGCAGACGCGGTCATCGTCTGGCCAGTTATGGGCGAGGAGTTCATCGCGAAACTCGATCGAGGCCTGCTGATGGCGTTTCATGGTTTACCGTCCCTGCTCAACAAAGATGCGGGTATCAGGACTACGTTTCTCGGGGCAAGCGAACTCGCGCTAGACTGGGTGTCGCCCGGAGGGGCTAGGCGCGAACAGCGACCCGTACGATCGGATATGTACGGGTCGTGCCGTTTCTGGCTGCAGTATCGCTGCATTGATTCCCGGTCAGTGGGCCTGCATCTCGTGTAGCAGTAAAAGCTTGGCTTTCAGCTCATCGAGCACCTGTGGCGCACTTATCCCGAGCACTTCGTCGGTCCGGACCAGCTGCTCGCGGCACCACGTCGGCCAGTGAAGGTAGTCGTCATCCAGTGCCAGCCAGCCGGCGGGTTTCCTGCGCAACACATCTGCCCATATCTGCATGCCTCTCGGCGCCTGCCGGAACGACTCCTCGTCCATAGCCTGGTGATACGTTGCCCCGATCACCCGGGCCTTGAGCTCGGGCGGCAACTTGCGCGCCACGCGATGAACGCTCCTGTACCAGCGCACCCATGATGTGGACAGCACAATGCGGATGTCCGGATACGGCCGCAACACAGCGGCAAGCAGCGGAGCATGCTCGAAAAGAACGTGGCCGGAGGGACCGGCAATGTAGGGACCCTTGCCCGCGCGCCGGCGCACGTCTTCCGGATGCAGCACGCCGTCGAAGTCGAGAAAAAGCACGTGGCCGCCTGTGGCGACCGGAGGTGGGATGACGGAAAGTGGCTGCATATTGCTGACTTTGGGTGTTCAAAGGCGTGCACGCCGAGAGGAACGGGCGGCTCTCTCAAAATTGCTGAAATCTCTGAACAATCGGGTGCAGGCACTACGTTGACGCATTGTTGCGGAAATCTCTGAACAACCAACGACCTCTGCTGCAGTTTCACCGGCTTGGCACGCGCTCTGGTTTAAAGTCTGCTTTCTGAAGCCGCCCCTGCCCACGCACCAGTCCGGAGAGTTTGCGGCGCGAAACCTGCTGCACGCCGACATCGCTCAGGCCTGTATCGGGAGAACAGGCGAGAAACCGACCATCCGACTGCCCGGCGGCGACCACGCTTGGATGGTCA
Organism: Paraburkholderia sp. GAS41; assembly: GCF_050436545.1. NCBI lineage: Bacteria > Pseudomonadati > Pseudomonadota > Betaproteobacteria > Burkholderiales > Burkholderiaceae > Paraburkholderia > Paraburkholderia sp. GAS41. The sequence continues at coordinate 20,206 of NZ_JBNDMK010000045.1, read as the reverse complement.
TCGATGGCCAACCAGTTCGACGTCTTCCTGCGGCTGGCATTCAGTCCGTATTTCGGCAGCTACGCAGCCACCCGTGAGGGAACAAGTGCGCGCCGATAGGCGCGTGAAAAACCCCATACGAAAACCCCAAACGAAAAACCCTTAAATGGGACAGGGTAGATGCACCGATACTGTATGGATATACCGATAGCGGCGCCTCCCCCTGTTGCCGCTACGCTAATCGCGCTCCCATTCGGCACGGATGCGATGCTGGTAGTCAAGTCCATCGACGCCCTTGAAAGAAGCTGTGTCGATCGCCTGCATGGCCGCATCAAGCTTGTGGCGTTCGGTGCGTGAAAACATCACACGCCCAAGCCACCGCGCGACCCCGGCAACTGTTGCGACGCGGATCAGTGCACGTTCGAGCATGGGCACTCCCCTACCACTTGTTCATGTCGCACGCCCGTTCCCATCCGTCAGGCGGCACGACTGTGTGCAGGCCAAGCTGTTCGGCCGTGGCGACCGGCAGGCGCAGAACGACAGCAGCGCCGCCTGTCTCCAGTGTTTGCACTTCGACGCCGACGCCGCGCAGTTCGAGGTAGACGACACCGGTCTCGAACACTTCGTCGTAGAGCCGCCACGAAGGTGCGGAATCGGTGCCGTCGCTAGCCGCGAGAGTGATGTGTGTGCCCATTAGGCTCCAGGAATGAGGGCCGATCCTTACGCACCGTGCGTCAGGATTCGTCGTCAGCGGGCCAGACAGGATCGGTCGGGTTGTCGTAACGCCGGACTGTACCCCGTAACCATTCTAGCGCCGTTGGATTGTCGCCTGTTGGAGCGTCGAATTCACGGCCGACCGGTTGCGCTTCGGCCCACACTTCACCGGCATACGGCGCGGACGGATCACATTGGGCGAGCAGATTGGCCAGCTTGAGATTTTTGCGAGTCATCTGGAAGCCTCCGTACGGTTGCCGCTGACTTCGTTATACATGGCGTCCGAAGCGATATCGACACCGTTCGGCCAGACCACCACACCATCGCGAAGCGTCGCAAGCGCAAAATATGCCTCATCGGCCAGAGGCGCGAATACGCCGCTGAAACGGTCATTCGACATATCCACGATTCCGCGCAGTCCGTCCGCAAATTCAACGTCCAGACGATGACCGCGCAGCACCCGCAGCCTTGTCACATGCCAAGTGATCATCTTTCGCTCCGGTGACGTAATGCGGCCAGTGTAGCGGGCCAGTTCCGGCAAACGGGTGACACGTCATCTTTTGGCAAGCGCCTTGATGGTTATTGCAACGATTCAACGCGGGAAGCGTCCGCGCAGCCAGTCGTGCCAGTCCTCCGAACCGATTGACACCGGCCTTAGTGTAGCGCGAGGACGGATGGAATCGACTGAGACACGCGGATTCAGTTACGCAGCAGATAGGCCGGTTGCCACTGCGTGTCAGTCGGTCGCTTCAGTTCCAGCACTTTCCACGCATTGTTGCTGGTGTCGCCGCGCATGGCATTGGCAAGACGGCCGAACGACGGATAGGCCTCGCCCTGCCAGATAATCTCGGCGTCGATCACTTCGGCCTGCTTTTCCTCGCCGTGATAGCGCGTGCGGGCGAGCGTGCCGCTGGGCAGAAAGAGGCTTTCCCACCTCACGCCGGTGCGCGGAGCCTGGCCGTCATCGTCGGCGGTGCGTTCAAGGAAGTCATTGAGCACATCCTCGATGAGCGAACTTACGCGCGACGGAAAGCGGGCGGCCACACGGGCATACAGTTCAGTGGACAGGGGCACGGCAACAAACGAATCGAGCGGATAGGACATGGCGGTCTCCAAGGGCAATATTCAAAGAGTACTTCAGAGTACTTTAAAAGTAAATTGCCTTGAGAGAGCACGAACGGCAAAGGGTGACACCGGGGTTTATTTACCTTTCACAATGGTTTGTTATCAGTCGGTGACACCGGTTCGGTTGGATCGTCGTAGCGACGAACTGAACTGCGCAGCTGCGCGATCGAGCGCTCCAGATGCGCCGCGTTAGTCGGAGAGCGCTGCAGGTGCGCAGTATCCGTCTCCGACACAGCCCACACGTCGCTGGGCGTGATCCGAAGCCATGCGCCGAGTGTTTCCTTGACACACTGCTGGCACAGGTCAATTTCAACCTTGCAGCCATCGCCAAAAATCGACCCGTAGCCAGCCGTGAAAACGATGGACAGCTTTTCCGCCCACTCCCACGGCGTATCGTCGGGTGTCATACGCCGCTGGCATCGATCGCAGGTGCAGGCAGCAACTTCCTGCACGGTCTTATCCTGATATTCGAGCATGGGCGAGTCTCGCAGGGGGCAATGAAGATGCAACCAGTCTAACGGCCAGCGGCGTTTGCGAACGCCGCCCATTCCTGCGCCTCATAGTGCTCAACGAGGAGGCTAAGAAACTCTAGCCTGTCGCCGTCCGGTGTGCCGGGTTCCGGGTCCTGATCGACCAGCACCGACACTTCAGCCAGCGCTGCCCGATAGTCGTCTTCAGTGTGCAGTGGTCGAACGTCCATTTAGCCTCCGATCCTTATGGCTTGACCTTACCTTGCGGCGCAAAGGGCTTGGTTTTCCCTGCGCGAGCCTCGGCAAGCCCTTGCAACGTCTCGGCCACGAATGACCGGGGCAAATCCGGATTGTCGCGAGCCGCACGGTCTATCGTGGCTTCGTCAACTTTGGACGGAGCGCCGAACTCGCGGCCGACAGGTTGCGCATCGACCCACACTTCGCCTGAATACGGCGCGGACGGATCGCATTGCGCGAGCAGGTCGGCCAGCTTGGGCTTTTTGCGTGACATGCGGACCTCCGAAGGAGTGTTCATCTGGTCAGTGTAGCGGGTCGTCGCCGGCATAAGGGTGACACGACATTTTTATGTTAAGTGTGTCGCGAGATGCCTTGTCCCGTCAGGGCTCACCCTTCCCTGCTACCGTGGAGCGAGGATGCGAACCGAACAGATGACGCCCGCCGAGCGGCGAGTTCTCGCATCAATAGTGAAAATAGGGCTCCGCTGCTAACGGCCGGCGCGCGCCCGGACATCGTCCGCCGTAGCGATGGGCAGCGTGATGAAATCCCGCTCCGGCACTTCGCTGTACTCCTTCCGGAACGGCAGATACAGCCTGACGATCCAGGTGTCGCCCTCCTGCCGGCCCGCGTACGGGTGCAGGATCTCGCCATCCGCGGCGCGCCGGTCAAAGCGCAGCACACCCTTGTGCGGCTAATAGTCGTCCACGCGCGCTTCGAGCATCTCTAGAACCACCTCGTGCGGATAACCCGGATGTGCCGATGTGTCGGCCGCGTGGATCGCCGCCCTAAGTGCGTCGTCGTGCGTCAGATGACAACGCTCAAGTTCGACTTCGTCAAACACCAGCTCTTCCGCAATGTAGGGCGGCCCCTGATGCCAGATCGGGTTCTCGCCCGGGTCAAGCCGGATCGCGACGATCGTCCGCGTGCCCACGTCCGTGCACCGCCACCGGAAGCCGGCCAGGTAGACGAATTCGAGTCCGATATGAAAGTCGCTGGGTTTCATCAATGACGGGTTCGCGATTGCAGCGGCCAGTGTAGCCGGATGTTTTGCGCACGTTAATCGGTGCTGGTGATCTGTGCGCGGCACCACTCCAACTCCCTGCCAATCGCATCTCTCTGCTCTTGCATTGCCGCTGCTCGCTGTAGAAGCTGTCCTACCTCGGACCAGTACGCTTGGCCCAAGTCTCCCCTGGCCACGGCCAGCGCGTGAATTTTTCGAAGGGCTATCTCGAGGTCAACCTGGTCGTCTGAACGCATCTTGTAACGTGCACGAGCCCCTCTGGGGATCTGGGCGAGACACTGCTCCAACTCCTCGCCAGCCGCATCCAGCGACGCCTGCATTGTTGCTGCGCCACGTAGGATCTGTCCTATCGCGTACCAGTACGCGTAGCCCAAGTCTCCTTCAGCAAGCGCCAGTTCGTGAAACTTTTGAAGGGCTGGTTCCAGGTCAAGCGCGTTGACTGAATTCACTTCTCCCAAGCGGCGCGCTTTCTTGAAGTCCTCTGCGGTCCACTCCGGGTTATCCGGGTCCTGGTCAATCCCCTGTTGAATTGCAGCCTCTTCGTTGGGCCTGGGCCGGATCAGAGTCCGGCCCGCGCGCGTTTTAGTCGTGCTAGGCATGTTGTTTCTCCCTCTCCATCTGTTGCCCTACTCCTTCGACCAGCCTGTGTCTTTCTTCCAGTCGGGCGGCACCAGGCCCAGCTGCCGCGCGGTGGCGGCAGGCAGACGCAGTGTCACTGTGCCACCGGCGGCCTCCATGTCCGCGAACTCAAGTTCGAACCCGACTGCTCGCTTCTCGAACGACGACAGATCTGGTTCGGCTGCTAGCCGCTTCAACGCCCGCAGATAACTTTCCCACTGAATTTGCGATCAAGCTGCCGCCACTCGAATGCCGAACCCGGCTTCGGGCGATGGCGGCGCTCACCTTTGCGCCGTTCCTTCATGGCATAGACGCGCCCCTTGTGATCGCGCCAGAAGTGCGGGCGATGTGCTGAAAAAGACGCCTTCTTTGCATACCTGATCGGCGTCAAACGCGTCGCGATTTCCATCCCGCCTTCCCACCACATGGTTGTCACGCCCCACGGCATACCGGCGAGGCTTTTCAATTTCAGCATGGGTAGCGTCATGCCCATCATCCGCGCCAGTTTCAGGCCACGGATGTTGTGCTTCCGGCGACGCGCGCGATGCCGCAGGTAGCGGATGATATGTGCGGCCTGTCGCGACCCAGCCAGTGTAGCGGGCCGTCGCCGCCAAATGGGTGACACGAGAGCGTTACCGACTGGTTGCGCGTCGGGCCACACTTCGCCGGCATAGGGCGCGGATGGATCGTATTGCGCGAGCCGGTCGGCCAGTATCTGAGTGACGGTGGGTCGTTCAGCCAGAAAATCCGCGTCGGCCAGTAGCTCGCTTGGGAACGATGTCCATGTTTGCTTTTTGCGTGTCATGCGGGAAGCCCTTTACCGTTTATCCGGCGCACGGAGCCTGCAGTTTACCGCTGCCGGACGATCCTGAGCAGTTGGTGTCAATGTCGATAACTGCACTTATCACCATTGCGTTTGGCGTGTGATAAAGTTCTGGACAACCGGGCCATTCGCCCGCAGGCCCGTCTGGCAAGGCCTTTCAGGACACCCCGTGCCACCGCCGGAACCGGTAAACTGAAGCCGTCATGGACATCAACCCGATCCACACCGAGCGTGACTACCAGCTGGCCCTGGCGATAGCGTTCAGGCTGGTTGATGCCGACCCGCTGCCGGGCACGCCAGACGGTGACCGGCTCGAAGCACTGGCCACGCTGATCGGGCGACACGAAGCTGAACATTTCCCACTTGATCGTCCCGATGCTTCCGAAGACATTAATGGTGTCAACCAGTCTGGAAAGCCGAGCCCATGCCCATGACCTCCCAGCCATCCATCCTGGACGAGTTTCCCGAGGATATTGAGCGCATGAATGCCTGCCTCCAGAAGGCCGGGAGAACGACCTCCAGGCCCGCCATCGCGCTCGCCTGGATGCGCTATTCGGGTCGTCTGTGCGCGAGCTGGCTGGCCCTGCCTGAGGACGACACCGTCCTGACCGAAACGCTGCTGACCAAAACACTGCTCGCCTGGCTGCCGGCCACCTCTAATGGCCCGAAGCGCGCAACCACCGTTGATCTGCCGGAAAGCCTGCTGGCCGAAGCCAGTGAACTTGGGATCGATGTAGCTGAGGCTGCGATTGCCGGACTGGTCCAGGCGGTCGCCGAGCGGCGTGCCAGCCTGTGGCAGCAGGAGAATGCGGACGCGATCGCACGCTACAACAGGATGGTCGAGAAAAACGGCCTGCCGCTGGAGGATCTCCGGTTGTTCTGATGGCTGGATCGAGCGCCTGCAGAAACACGGAGGCACGCGGTTACGTTTTTACGAGCCTGTGCTCAAAATGATGACACAGGAAGACGGCAGATCCGTAGAACTCCGAAACGCCGCGAAAGTCGTTGCGGAAGCGCTTTCCTGGCTCGGAGGTGGCTTCAATCCGGACAGCGATGGCGACCTTGATCGCGCGGTCCAGTATGTATCAGACCTGGCGGTTACCGATCCAGCAAAATACGACAACCTCGTAGCGGTGTTGCTGGAAGCTTCAGTACGTGCCTCCGAGGGCGTCGTGGATTCACAAATGCCAAAGCACGGAAATTCATTTGTCCCGACGCTGACTTATACCGGGCACACCCCGGCTGACCATTTTCTGATGGATGATGCCCCCACTCAAGGACATCTCCTCTCGGCTCTCGACACCATCGCGCGTGCAACAGGAATAGCGAAGCGATGACGTGGTTCCGAACGTCTGGAAAGTTGGTGCCCGTGCGACTGATCAGCACTGGAAGCCTGCCAGTGACGAACCTGACAACATGAGGCCGAGAGACGAACCGCAAGCTCGCAGCGTCGCAGGTAGAAACTGACTACGTCATCGGACAACGTAGCTTCCTCGACTGTCTCAAGCGAAGGGATGTTGTCTTCGACAGTCTGCACCGGTTCGGGCCTGACATGGTTTAGCTCATCTTCCCCTGCTCATGGAATGCTCGCGCTCATTTTTCGGAGTGTTTCATCCATCTGCTCCCGGACGAACCGTATTACCTTCGTCCGATGCGTGTCTGCTCGCCGGCAATCATCACATTCCTGTACAGGGCGCTGACTTGTCCGCTCCGCGACACTCTAACCTGCAATTCCGTAGTCGGGCGAGGGACCGCCCCGCCCGCATGACTCTCCATCATTGAGCCTGCGTATCATTCATCAGTAGCACCTTGGTTATCAGCTCATCAAGCACCCGGGGCGCACTGATCCCAAGTACGTCGTCGGTGCGGACCAGTTGCTCCCGACACCACGTCGGCCAGTGAAGGTAGTCGTCATCCAGTGCGAGCCAGGCGGCTGGTTTCCTGCGCAGCACGTCTGCCCATACCTGCATGCCTCTCGGCGCCTGCTGGAAAGACTCCTCGTCCATATCCTGGTGATACGTCGCCCCGACCACCCGCGCCCTGAGTTCTGGTGGAAGCTTGCGTGTGACGCGATGGACGCTTCTGTACCAGCGCACCCATGACGTTGACAACACAATGTGGATGTCGGGATACGGCCGCAAAACATCTGCAAGCAGCGGCGCGTGCTCGAAAAGAACGTGGCCCGATGGGCTGGCAATATACGGGCCCTTGCCCGCTCGCCGGCGCACGTCTTCCGGATGCAGTACACCATCGAAGTCAAGATACAGCACCCGGCCACCCGTGGTAACGGGAGGCGGAATCGCAGGTAGCAGTTGCATGTCAGCGAACATGCTTCACTGCAAACGCGCTGGCGCTCAGTCATACGTCCGTCGCGTTACCCTCGCGGAGCAATTCGGGCGGATTGCGGCCTCCCAACGAGTCTCGCCGCAACAAGCAAAAATCCCATTTCGTACAGGCCGTCAAAGGCCCGGGCCATTCCGGAATATCCTCGGGTACGCTCAACCCCACTGCGCTGCATATGAAAAATACCGGCGAATACGATTGCCGGCCGACCTTTCCCTTGAAAAGCCGATTCGCGTGCGTCGCCGCTACGGCACCCTGAGCGGTGACCGCCAGGGCGGCCTGCCTGCGGCCTGCCGAAACCAGTTGACCACAATATACCGGTGCGCGACGCGCCGCCAGTTCCTGCTGTTCAAACACCTTGATTCCCTCAAGCATGGATGCTTCATGGGGCTTGTCGCGTTGCCCGGCCGCCAGATGACGTGTCCCTCTCCTGTCCTGTTTCATGATCTTGCCTATCCTGATTTTCGCGGCCACGCCCGGCGCGACCCCGTCAACATCGTCCAAGCCCGGACCTGACCTGGCATGCCCAAAGGGGTTCCTGTCCCCGCATATGGCCTGAAACGGGAGTCATCCGATGATCTGGATCACCTGCAGGATTTCGTCACGCCGGTTGTTCGCCAGCAGTTCAACGGGGGCAACGCCACCGAACAGGACATGTGGCGTTGTCAGCCATACGCCGGCCTGCCCGGCCGTACCAAAGCCCTCCATCAACACCACCGCCAGTTCAGGGTCGGTGGACTGAATGGACTCGACCAGCTGGAGACCACTCTGCCGGAGGGTTTCGATCGATCGCCTGACCGTATCGGCTAGTGTCTGGATTTCGCTCATGTCCTGTCCTCCCGGGTGCTTCGTGTGACGACCGTCATCACGCCCTCCTATGCCAGTACGTCCATTGGCTTCATGGGGCAACCCTGCCCGAACCTTCATGCACTTCGGAAACGTTCCTTCAATGGCGACGAATGGTCTGGATCAGGCGTGCGCCGAGGATGGTCTTCAGACCTCGATCACCAGCGTTGCGTCGAATGAAGGATTTTCCCATTTGAGATCCTGCGGCGCACCCGCCATGTTGCGGTTCCTTGCATAGCCCCGCGGATTGGCAATGACCCGCGCGTTACCAGCCCGGTAGTCAAACGAATCATGGACGTGTCCGTGGATCCATACGTCCGCAAGGCCGAGCATGTGCCGCAGGTCGCTCGCGAAGGCAGCATTGACCCGTTCGTCGCCATATCGCGGGTGGATCGACAGCGGCGCGACGCCATGGTGGGTGACCACGACCGTGCGGCCATCGAACGGCAGGGCCAACTGCCCATGGAGCCAGGCCAGTGACTTTTCGTGTTCCTCAAGCGCGTGCTCCGGGAGGAACCGTCCGCCCCCTTCTGACCGGATCGTCACGTGGTCACGCATGCACAGGCCGGCCATCTTCATACTGCGGGCGCGGTCCTGATACAGCTCATAATCGGTCCACAGGCAACAGCCGAGAAACCGGACCTCACCGATGATCGCCACGTCCCGTTCAAGGTACCGCACCGCCGTACCCGATGCGCGCGTACGGATGGCGTCGGCAACCACGCTGTACTGATACCCGTAGGCTTCATGATTGCCATGCACATAGATCACCGGGACGGGCCAGTTGGCAAACGCGTCCACCGCGTCCGCGTGTGAGGCAATGTCGCCGGCAAGAACGAGCACGTCCGCAGACGGTGACGGCTGCACCGGGTTGTAGCCCGGGAAGCTGCGGTGGAGCATCTCAAGGTGAAGGTCTGAAGCGATCTGGATGCGCATTCTGGTCCAATGGCGTTGCTGACGGCAGACAGCGGATGCGGGCGGCTTTGCTGGTCGACTGCGCGACGACAACGAAGCCGGAAAAACCTTTTTACTGCTTCGCCGGCAAGGAGCCCGCGCCCACGTCAATGATCAGTTCGCTGACCAGCTCGGGCGGCGCTTTCGGAAAACGGCGCGCACCGGAACACGGTCGGACCTCACCGCCATTCGTCCCGTACCAGTACGTCGGAACGACACCGTACCGCTCGCGCCAGATACCCGTGACCTGACAAAGATCCACTTTTGCGGCATCCACCGCGCGGTCCAGCACATACACCGCATAAGCGCCTGCCTGCAGTTGGGACGTTGCCTCCAGAAGCGCCTCCGGGCCACCCACCAGCCAGCCGTCAGGCAACTGGTCGCGGTCGCGCATGCTCCCCGATGCCACGATCAGGAAATTCAGCACCTCGTCGGTCCATCCCACGCATCGCCATGCCTGGTACGGTCCGGCGAGCGCGCGCCGGACCGGGTGAGACTCTGCCCAACTCGTATCTGTGACTAACATCCATGTTCCTTGAAGTAATTCCGTTGCCGCACCACCCGCTTTCCAGATATGCAGGTCGCGTCTCCTTGAGAGTCCCCACTATCGGTCACGCCGCACGCCGTCAGCGTGCGACGCACGGCTATGCCGCCGGCCGACCGCTTTAACGCCTTCCATGTGCCGGTTCCGAAGCTTGCGCCAGGCGATATCAAATCAGTCGCACATCCAGGCGGGTAAAGGCATAGCGGGCCGAAGCAGGTCTCAAATTCCTAGTGTACTGGGAAGACAAATTATAGCGTTAAAAGGACAGTGCTCCCAATTCACTGGGAGCGGAATTTGGAAGCGGTCGATGTCTTCGGAGCAGTACTGCGTGAGCGCCGCTTGCAGGCGGGCTTGACGCAGGAGCAGCTTGCGCTTGAGGCCGACATCCGCCGCACCTACGTCAGCATGCTTGAACTGGGTCAGCACCAGCCGACGCTGACCATGCTGTTCACGCTCGCCAAAGCGCTTCACTGTGCACCCAGCGACCTGCTGCTTGAGGTCGAGCGCAAGCTGGCGAGCGCGCGCCGCAAGGAAAAGCGGGCACAGGGCAAACGCGCGGCGCGACCCGTGCCGTCGGCAAAGCGCGGGACGAAGCAGACCGGCACGGCAGCCGCTGCATCGGGCGTGCAGGGCGCCCCGGGCAAAGCCACCGCCAGGCGACGGACCGCCTGATCAGCGCCGCCCGCGCGTCGCGAGGGCGTACCGCCAGCCGCAGGCCGCACCTCATGATCGTCTGCGCGCGGACACCGGGGCAGCCGCCCTTCCCGCTATCCCGCAGGACTTGCGATTTCTTGACGGCCTGGCAGGCTGGGCCGCGGCGTGCACGCCGCTCCAGCCCGCGACCGCGGTTTGCCGTGATAAGGGCACTTATCACGGCCAGCGCCTGCATTCCCGCGACAAAGACGGTTTTCTGGCGTCAGGCCTGTGCGTAATATAGACTGGAATTTCCCGCCTCCGCCCGTTCTGCTTTGCCCGGGTGCGCTGGCGTGCCGCCGCCGGAGTTTCGCCATGGCCCGCCCCGCCGCCATCTCCCCCGACCAGATCCGCACCACCGTGCTCGCGATGCTTGCCGAGGCGGAGATGGACCAAGATCACGCGCCACCCACGCCTGAGCGCTTCCGCAAGGTGGTCTCGGTGCGCAAACTACGCGCACGCCTCGGTGCCGGTGACCCGACGATGCTTTCGCGCGCCCTGAACACGATTGAGGCCGAGGTGGTGCGCACGGGTCTCGCCCAGGTCGCGATTCCAGGGCTCCCTGACGCGATTGCTGAACAGATGCGCGCACTCTGGCAGGCCGCCGTGGCCGTGCAGCTCGACGATGTGGCGCGCCTCCGGGAGGAAGCGACGCAGGCCGCGGAAGCCTCGAACGCCTCGCGGCGGGACGCCGACCTGCGCACCGAGATGCTGAGGGTCGAACTTGCCGAACTGCGGGCGCAGCTGAGCGCACGCGACAACGAACTGGCCAACCTGCGGGCGGACTGCCGCAGCCTCAGCGAGCGGGCGGAGACGCTCAGGGCTTCTGCACGGGACCTGCAGGCGAACCTGGACGCTGTCGTCTCAACCCTTGCCCAGACCAGACAGACGCATGCTGACGAGTTCGCCACGGTTCACGCCCGCTACGAAGGCCTGTCCCGTCAGTTGCTGCAGGAAACGGAACACCAGCGGCACGCGCTGCAGGTGGAGCGTGAGCGGCTGTCCGGCCAGATCACCCAGGCCCAGGAGCGGACGGCTGCACTTGAGGGACTCCGTGAGCGCCTCTTGACCGAACTCGCCAGCGAGCGCGACGCCCACCAGCGCGCCGCCGGCGAGGCGGCCGCCCTGACGACGGTCATTGCTGAACAGCGCGCCCTGCTGCAGGCGGTGCACGCCGCCCAGACCGTCCAGGGAGGCACGCGCCGGCCGGCCAGGGCTGTCCCTGCGCCGGGCCGGCACCGCAGAACTCCGGCCACATCGACGCCGGCAGCGACGCCCGCCCCGGCCGGCGCCACCGCACGGAGGAAGGGACGATGAACCCTTCCGGCTGGATCGATACCGCCGCGTCGCCCCCGCAACCGCTGCCGGAGTCCATCGAGGCGGCGCTCGATTACCTCGCCAGCGCGACCGGCCATCCGGTCTACATCCGCTGGACGCTGTCGCGCCTGAAGCGCGGCTGTCCTTCGCTCGCCGACGCGAAACGCGAGCACCCCACCGTGTTCGCGCTGCTGCTCGAGCACGAGGCCGCCGTCGAATACTGGGACCGCGGGCGCCTGCGGATTGTCGCGGCGGATGGCGCGCCTGCGCCCGAAGCTATCCTGGAACGCATGCTGCACCAGCACCGGCACCGTTTCCACGAGCTCGCGGATGGGACCGCGCGGGTTCCAGTGACTGCCGAAGTGGCGTCGGCCGCGACTGCCACGACGGCCGTCTGGCTGGCGGCGCTCGAACCACCGCACACCGTCGCCCCGCGGGTCGCCAGTGCTGCCAATGCCGCCAGCGCCACTCCCGCCACCGCTGCCGCCGGCGCATGGCTGGCGCGGGCCGGCCGCTTCGTCAATCCGTCCGTGGTCACGAACACCCTCGGCGTCGCCGACGATGCCCAGGCCGTGATCCTCTTCCTGCGCGATCGCGCGAGCCGCTCCCCCCACACGCGGCGCGCCTACCTCGCGGACCTGCGGCGCCTGATCGCCTGGTGCGAGCGCGAGCGGCTCGGGCCGCTGTCGGACCTGACGCGCCACGACCTGCTCGCCTACCGCCACGAGGTCGAGCAAGGCCCAGCCATTGACGAACTGACCTCAGCCGGCACCCGTCATCCTGCGCGTCGCGGTCGTCCGGTTGCTCCGCGCGAGCGGTCCGCGGCGGTGCCGGCCCGCGCCCTCGCGGTGGTCTCGAGCCTGTTCCGCTACTGGCTCAAAACGGGATATCTCATCGCGAATCCGGCCGCCGACCTGTCCGGCGGTGGCGCCGCCCGCGCGACCTGGACACCGAAGCGCATCATGCGGGCAGGCGTCATCGCCCTGTGCGACGCAGTGATCGCCGGCGCTGCGCCCGCCGGCCTGGCACCACCGGTCTGGACGCGCCGCTGCGCGATCTGGTCGCTGTACCGCTATGGGGGTGTGCGGCTCGCGGAACTGGTGTGGTCCGAATCCCTGGGGCTGCCGCGGCTCGATGTGGACGCCGGTGGCAACTGGACCCTGCACGTGCTCGGCAAGGGCAATAAACTGCGGGCCATTCCGCTGCCCGCCGTCTGTCTGCCACCACTGCGCGCCTACCGGCTTGCCCGGGGCCTCACGCCCGAACCCGGCGCCTTCGAACGGCTGCCGCCGATTCACAGCGAGAAGCGTGACGCGCTCGGCGCAAGCGGCCTCTATGATGAGGTCAAGGCGGTGTTCCATGCGGCGCAGGACCACGTCACACCCGGTGACGGCGTGACGCTCGCATTACTCCGTGCGGCTTCGACGCACTGGCTCCGGCACGGCTACGCGCACACGCTGGTGGTTGATCACGCGGTGCCGCTGCCGGTTGCGCAGCAGCTGCTCGGGCACGCGTCGGTACAGACGACGGCGGCGTATGCGAAGAGCGATCTCGCGCAGGCGCGCGCGTTTGTGGAGGGAAGTTTTCCGGCATGAGAGCCAGCGATCAATGTTCAACCTCTCACCTGCGGAGAGTCTCGTTCCGCGGATATACCCCTAGTCGATTGCTTAACCACGATGCGATTTGAGCGCGGACTCCTAGACCCTAGGTCGAGTGTTCGAGTCACTCACCACGCCCCATCCAAGCAATTCGAGCACTTTGCCTGGTCCTAGTGACCGGGCTTTTTGCATGCTGGTATCCGTGCAGGCGCTGTGTAGGCATTTTCCGCTCGCGTCGATCCGCATTGGTCACAGACTGCTCGCGCCGGTGTCTGCAATACGGCGGTACCGGCTCCCTCGCCATGCGTCTGATTATTAGTTGGCTTCCCGAAACTCACAGCAGGATTGCGCTCTCGTGTTGACGCGTACGGTCGCCTGCCCTTGAGCCTCCAGCATGGAGGGACTTCGAAAACTGCGACGGGCGCTGGCGAAAAATGGAAACGCCGAGACACTAAAACACGCAATGGTGAATAACGCGTCGGCTGGAATCGAGCCGGCAACCTCTGCCTTAGGAGTTTTACCAGCGCGCCAAATCCCCTTATAAATCACTGCCTTACGCGACTCGCAAACCGCAAAATCAAGGCTAAACAAGGTCATTCAAGGCCAGGCAAGCTCATCCAAACTGTATTTTCACTGTACTGAACTGGTCCTACTTCCGTCTACAATCGATCGAGACCACGCGCAGCGCCTGCGCCACCCACCGAGCGATTGCAGAATGACACAACAAATCGAACCCTCAATATGCGAGACCGCGTTCAATTGCCCGCACTGCGGTGCGTTCACCACTCAAACTTGGTTCCACTCGTTCGTTCAAAGGGTCACCAACGAAGATCGAGTTCCGTCAATACCCGATGCGACCGTCCTTGAAAACGTTCAAGTTGACCCGGACATATCCGACGAAACGAGGATCAACCTCGCGTCGTATTTCGAGAAAGTGCTTTCGCGGCGAGCGTTCCTTGAGCCGCTAAAGACGTCAGCTTACTGCGACCTTCAGCTCGAAAACGTGCATATCAGTAAGTGTTTCAACTGCCACGAGCTGGCGATATGGTTGCATCGAGAGATGCTTCATCCGTCCAATGGGCCGTCAGTTTTGCCTAACGGCGACCTGAACGACGATATTAAGCGGGACTTCAATGAGGCGCGCAGCATTCTAAATTTATCGCCTCGCGGTGCTGCCGCACTCCTACGTCTCGCGGTACAAAAGCTTTGTGTTCAGCTCGGCGAGACGGGGCGGAACATTGATACTGATATTGCTTCACTAGTTAAAAAGGGATTGAATCCCAAGGTTCAGCAGGCGCTCGACATCGTGCGTGTAATCGGCAACGAATGCGTTCACCCTGGTGAACTGGATATGCGAGACGACGCAGAGACAGCCACCCAGTTACTGCTTTTGCTGAACCTGGTTGCAGAACAAATGATTACTCTTCCCCGAGAAATTAATGCACTTTACGGCAAGCTTCCTCAAGGTAAAAGGGACGCGATTACGGCGCGAGACGCCCGAGCGTTGCCGAAGCCATGAACAGCCTGCGACCGTCAGTGGGACCCAGGATTCTCTGCGGATTTGAGCGCGTCAATTCCCTCCCAGGCGCATCAAACTGTACGATTTTTGTACCCCCAAAAGTGGTCCGAGTCCGTTCTGCAAGGCCGATGCCGAGATAAGCCTGGGCGCATCAAAAACCTCCACTTAAGCGAAGCCCGCAGGCGCGGAGGGGACTGCAAAAAAGCAAAGCGAGTTTTGAGCGATGTTGGCCGGACACCCTTCGCACCAACAATAATCCTGCCTATCGGACATGGGAAAGCTGGTTCATGGAAAAAACGAGAACTTTCGTGGGCAACCTGCTCGGCGCCGCGGCAGTTGGCACAGGTCTGTGGGTCGCAATTGCAGACCACGTAGCTGCCGCGACAGCCTGTCTGTCGGCAGGCATCCTGATCTTACTGCTCGCTAATATCAACCACTTCGAGTTCATCAAAGGATTCGGTTTTGAGGCCAAGACGAAAAAGCTAGACGAAAAAATCGAGGAGGCCGACCGGCTTCTCTCAAAGTTGCGGCTGGCGAGCCAGTTGTTTGCGGACATCTCGGTTCAGTTGATGTCCCGAGCGGGGCGATGGACTGGGCCAATTCCCAAACCTGAAACACAGGACCTTGTCACGCGGATTCAAGGGCTGCTGGAGTCCCTCGACGTAAAGAGCGCCGACATCGACAGGAGCCTCGATCCCTTTCACCGGATAACGCTTCGCGATCTTGCGACATCCTGCTTTAACGCATTCTTCGCTGAACTGGACAGGCGTAGTGCGCTCGTCAATGATGCAATGGCGCGCCGGGTGGCGGACGAACGAGCGCGAACGGGTATGCCCATCGTATCCGACGATGAGCAACATCGCGCGCTTCAGGAGGAGTGGGAAGTTATGCGGCAGTTCGTGCAGAAGACGCGACTCGAGTTTGAAAACGCCGATCCCTTTACGTTGGGCACGCTGCTCGAACATTCAGTTGCTAGCGCCCCTAGTTGGAAAGACACGGACCGGCGAGCATTCCTTGCAGCGGTGAAGCCGACGCACGATGAATGGAAGTTCTACGCGAAGCACCGGCGGATCAACGATGTCGGCGCGTGGCTCGCTCGCGAGTACGGACACTAGCCATTGGCGCCATACCAATCCAATAAAACTGACCACCTTGGCCGGCCGCCATTCGATCTGATTGAGCGATCGCACGCAGACCTTAAGACCTATCTTCCACTCCCAACGAGCCGATGCGCAGAAATTAGGTAGCCTACAGCGCCTCAACTTGGGCAGCACCGGCCAGTTTCGGCTTTTTCGAGACCGGCGTGAGTACCGTCGGCAATCGAGACGACACTCTATTGAATCAGGCCTCGATGCGCGCTCTCTTGCGTTGCTGCTCTTGCTAACCAGTCTCACCAGAACGCGCCGCATCTCAAGGATGTGTCATTTGCAAAACTTAAGAATCCCGCTCTTCTGTAAGACCATCGTCACGCCCGCCTGAAAGTTTTCCAGGAACACGCACAAATCGCGGTTGGAAAGCCGTTCAGTAAGGTAAACGAATCCGGTTATTGTCAGGTTATCGAAGGAATCAGATACATAACATGTGCAAAGCCAGTTAATCATGTTGGCCTTGTTGATGGCGGCCAAGAGATCGGTTTTTTGCCCCCAGCTTGGCGGCTTCATCGTCCATAGTGACTGGATCGATATGAGCTGCGCGTTGCTCATCAGCGTGAGCAGCAGCACACTGCCTTCTCGCCGAGTAATGACGGCGTTAGGCTGATCGTTTAATGGCTCGATCTCGTAGCCCTGAGCCTTGAGCGTCGTTGTAATCCAGTCGACCGATACCTCATGCGGTGCCTTGACGTCACCTTCTTTCAAAACCGGTGCTGCACACGATGGGCAAAATCGGCCTGACATCGGCAATTCGGCGTGACAACTTGAGCATTGCATTTCGCGCCCCCGTCCGTACGAAACGTGTAATAAACTTGCTCGTTCCATGCTACGCCAGCGGCGGTAATTATAGCTGGTGAGGCACCTAGCAGAAGATCCCGTAGCTAGTACAAGTTGCAGTAGACAGCGTTTCAAAGACCGGCCATCCGAAAAAGAAAGCGAGCAGCCGGATCGACCAAGAGTGGTCTCTCGCGGTGCTAGCATGCATCGGACGCTACTTGGTGATCTGATGCACGAGCAGTTGCCCCACTACTGTCAGGGCCGAACCTCCGACCATCCACAGAGCTTTCTCTCCGTAGCGGCTCCAAAAGCTTTCTATTTCATGCTTCCTTTTCAAGTGCACCACGGAATTGGCAGTCACGTAGTGAAATGACAACAGGGACAGGTAGAACGGAAATATTACTGCGGCGCACTGAGCGATGTTTTGCGAAAGTCGCCAGTTATTGTGCGCAGCTATGTAAAGAACGATCGCCCCCAAGGCAGTCCATGCAAACGGCCTCATCGCTACTGCCTGAACAGGCAATCGTTCCGCGAACGCTTCCTTCATCTCAATCGACGCCATCAGAAGCTTTTCATCTTTTGAAGTTGAGATGCGCACACCGCCAGTACCCATAGAAATACTGATTGATGTATAGGCAGCGTCGTAAAATTTGAGCCGAAGCCGTTTGATGCGATCTCCATGTTCTTCCCGCAGATGTTCGAGGCTATCGAAATCTTCCTTACCGACGGATATGGTCAACTTCAACCCACGATCCGTACCAATCTTAATGATCCGCTGAAGGTCCGACCAGTAAAGCGGCATCGGTGGAAACCGATCTACCATTGAGCCCAAAAAAGAAAATGCGGACGTCATTGTGAGTTTCCCCCGTCAGTTAGGCGCGTACAGCCCCGGCGCGCAAACCGAGATCTTTTCACAATTTCCCCCAAAAAGCGCAATCTGGCGGCTGCTTATTTGGGCGCGTCGCTCAATCGCATCCGCCGCGCCAGCCTGTATGCGGTATTTACGACTGGCGATGGTTGAACCAATTTTGTCAGATAGACGAAAGACTCCCGCCGTCGGACTGATTTCAAGGCGGCACACTACACACCCGTTATCCACTTTCCTAGCGAGTTCTGGCCCAAACCTCGCGCTTCGTCCTCGATTTGTGAAGTGGAGGGCCATGCGCCGCCGAGTCCAGCCTGCGGCGGACGACTGGATACCCGAAAGCAGGGAGAATCTCATCTACGCGGACGACTCCGGTCGTTTGATCGCATACGCGTTGAAGCGCACCACCTCGTCGCCGATCCACTCGTTAAGCTGTTCAAAGCGCCGTTGCAGGGGCGAGATTTCGTTCGCACCGAATACCTCGGCGGCCGTGTTGACCGCTTCGGCAACGATGCCGTGCCAGGGACCAAGGCTGTGGCGATTCAACCGCTTCACAACCGGAGAAAGACCGACGTTTTAATCGCGGTCCAGCATAGAAAATTTCATCGCTTCACCGCCATCGGCAACGACGAACAGGTAAGCGGTATCTGTTTTTTCAAGTCAGACGGTATCAAAATCGTAAACTACCCGAAGCTGCATCGGGAGAACCTTGCAAAGAAGAATCAGCAAACGAATGAATGGCTGAAGCACATCGTCCGTATCTTCAAAAACGCTAGGCAAGAAATGATCGATCAGTCCATATTGGAACCAGGGCAAGCACCCTCGTATTACCTCGAAGGCCTGCTGTACAACGTTCCCGTAGATCGATTCGGAAACACCTACGCGGACTCAGTGGTCAAGTGCATCAACTGGCTACTACAAGCGGACCGTGCATCTTTTCTGTGCGCCAATAAACAGTACAGATTGCTCGACGACGCGCCGGATGTCTCTTGGAATACGAAAGACTGCGACGCGTTCCTAACTGGATTGGTTCAACTTTGGAAGGGCTGGTAACTCATCACCCGACACGCCCAATCCCTCCGTGCGACCCGGTCGTCTTTTCGCTCAAGATATCCGTTTCACGTCCGTGGCTTCGGCTTGTACCGACACCGGATCCGGCAAACGCCGAAAGGCTCTGGAAAGCTCCCTGCCGGCCAGTTGCGGATGCCCGGTACTACTGCCAAACTCTCCAGTCGGACGCTATGTGGGCCTGAATCCCGCGTTCGATAATGCGACGCCAAAAGTCGAAGGCCGGCCAAATAACTCCCTTCAGCAAAAAGATCGACTCGACAAATTAAGGCGAAACATGGATGACGACGCACTCATTGATCAACTCCTGTACCGAGGCGAGGGCGATGCGCTTGACTTCAAGCTTGAGCAATATCCTTTCGAGGGTGCCGATGATGAAAGTAAGTCCGAGCTACTCAAAGACATCATTGCCTTCGCGAACTCGTGGCGCGAAACCACCGCCTACATTGTTGTTGGTGTGCGGGACACGACGAGAGAGATTGTCGGCCTAAATACAGACCTCGACGACTCGCGGATACAGCAGTTTGTCAATAGCAAGGTTAACAAACCCATCCGATTTGAGTACCGATCGCTCAACTATCGAGGAAACACCCTCGGCCTTTACTCTATTCCTGTACAGGAACGTCCGTTCCATGCCAACAGGAAATATGGAAAAGTCTCTAACGAGGTGGTGTATGTCAGGCGAGGCTCGGCAACGGCCATAGCGAAGCCAGACGAAATTGCGAAGATGGGGGCGGCTGATGCGCTGCCAACGCATGCGCCGAGACTATCGATAAAGATCATCGGAAGCGACGCGGTCCCAGCAGACACCTTGACAGCAAAAGTCACGAATCTCACAGTACCCGATGAAAGCACGATCCCTGAATATCCGGACGATCAGGACCTAACTCTTGCCCGATGGGCGCTCTTGAATCCCAACGCAAATCGCCGTTACCTCAGGGAGGTCGCGCAATATTGTCGCGAACGGGCTGGCATTTCCCGCCTAGCATTACAAGTGGAGAACATCGGCAACGCTTTCGCCGACGATGTCAAACTCACATTGAGCATTCCGAACTCCAATGGATTTCGCTTGCTAACTGCACGCGATCTGATGCCAAGACCGAACACAAACTGGAGCGCCATCGCTACTCGCTCCATCATGCAGAGCACGATCGACCCAGCAGTTCGAATCCACTCGGATCAGTATCTGCTCAAGGCGACCTTCCTGGTAGGCAAAGTGCAAGCGGGAGATTCGAAGGTGACTTCCCATCTGTATCTTCGCCATCCTCCGGCAGATTTGTCCCAAGTAGATATCGTTGTGCATTCGGACCAGCTAGCAGCGCCGATTAGATTGACGCTGTTTACGAGCATCGAAGTCGAGGAGGCACAGTTGTCCTTGTCCGAATTAAAATCATGTGCCGACAGGATTGCCCTCAAAGAAGAAGACGATTTATGATCTTCTACAAAGAAGCCTCTTTTGAATTTTGAGTGGGTGGTTTGGCGGGGCAAGGGCGGGCGTGAGCCCGGCGCAGCGAACCCTTGAGGCGCCCTGAATCGATAAGCTT
>NZ_JBNDMK010000044.1:0-30108 GCF_050436545.1 Paraburkholderia sp. GAS41 | reverse complement strand
ATCTGCGCGGTGCGCGAACGGTGGCCGAACGAACGCAGGTCATTCACGCCATACCAGCGGTGGCTACGCAATTCTTCAGGGGTCTTTCTCTTGGTCACGGCATGCTCTCCAGCAAATATCCCAGCTACAGTTAATCAGACACGCTGACCGCTCCTGATCGAGCCGCCGCCCGGCATCGCCGCGGGCGCTCTTCCGGATCAGCGTTTCTGTTCTTTCACACGTGAGACGATCTGCGTCGGACTCACGAATTGCAGTGCGATCAACACCCATACCAGGGTGATCGCCATATAGATCATCGCCATCGCATCGATGGATTGCGGCGCGCGCACGCCGGTGGAAAACACCGCGTAGTACAGCGCGACGACCAGCGTCTGCGTACCTGGTCCCGCCGTAAAGAAGGTGAGCTCGAACATGCCGATCGTGCGTACCAGCACCAGCAAACCCGCAGCAAGCATGCCGGGCACCAGCAGCGGCAACAGCACGTAGCGGAAATAGCGAAACGTGTTCGCACCGAAAATGCGCGCGGCCGCCTCGAGATTCGGATCGATCTGCTCGATGAACGGCGTCATCACCAGAATCACGAACGGCAGCGCGGGTACGAGGTTCGCGAGGATTACACCGGGCAGCGTGCCGGCGAGTCCGGTCTTGTACATCACGGTGGCCATCGGAATACCGTAAGTGACGGGCGGCACCATCAACGGCAAGAGGAACACCAGCATCGCCAGGCGCTTGCCGGGAAACTGCACGCGCGCGAGCGCGTAGGCCGCCGGCACGCCGAGCAGCACCGAAAGAATCACCACCGCGCCGACCACTTCAACGGTCACCCACAGCACGCTGGCCAACTGGAAGTCGCTCCAGGCCTGCGCATACCAGTGCAACGTGAAGGCCTGCGGCAGCAGCGTGCCGAACCAGCGCGTCGCGACCGAATTGACCGCGACCGTCGCAATCAGCAGCAGGACGTTGACGAGAAAAAACCCCATCGCGCCCCACACCAGCACCTTCCACACGCGCTCGGGAAGCGGCGTATGCGGCTTGAGGGCTTTACCCGGCTGCGCGCCGTGGTTGCGGCCCGTGCTGTTGCCGTCCTCGTCGTGCCCGTCAGTGGCTGGCGCCTGCTGTGACGCAGCGGCTGGCCACGGATGCGTGGAATGATGATCGGTTGTCATCAGCCCTTGCCTCCCGTCACCGGTCCGCTATAGAAGAAGCGGCGCGCACCCAGCATGCCGGCCACGACCAGCAGTTGCACGAAGCCCATCACCATGGCGATGGCCGAGGCGAGCGAGTAGTCATAATTTTCGAATGCGGCCTCAGCCGCGGCAATCGACATCACACGCGTCGGCCCCGCCGGCGCGCCGAGCAGCACCGCCGAGGGAAACACCGAGAACGCCTGCACGAACGACAGGCACGCGGCCATTGTCAGACCCGGCACCAGCAGCGGCAGATAGATGCGCCGGAACTGTTGCCACGGACTCGCGCCAAGCGTAGCCGCGGCGCTGGCCAGCGTAGGGTCGATACCCGTGACATACGAGAGCGTCAGCAGGAACGCAAACGGAAACCCTGACACGATCAACGAAATCAGGACACCCCAATAATTGTGAGTCAGCCTGACTTCGTCGGTGTACAGGTGCAAGCCCTGCAAGGCCTGCGGAAACCAGCCGTGCGGTCCGAAATAGGTCAACATGCCGTCGGCGATCAGCACCGTGCCGAGCGTGACCGGAATCACCAGCAAGGTCGTGACGAGCTTCTGGTAAGGCGAATTGCGGCGCAGCGCGAAGGCCACCGGAATCGACACGCCTACGTTGATCAACGTGGCGGGCACGGCGAGCTTCAACGTGACGAGAATGGTCGGCCACATCGACTTATCGGTGAAGAACGCCACGTAGTTGGCCCATACACCGCCGCCATTCATGGGCTGGAAAGACAACACCAGCCCGTACGCAAAGGGATAGATGAACAGCGCGACGATGAACAGCAGCGCAGGCGCGACCAGCCAGCCCTTGGCGTCGCGCGGGGCAAGCGGCGGCGAAAGTGCGGGGGCGTTCATGATGCCTCGCCGTCGTAGACGAGCGTGCGGGCAGGCGCCACGCGCAGTGTGATGGCCTCGCCTTCAGCGAAGTCGCCGGCCACGCGGGCCCACAGATCGCCGAAGGCCGACTTCACGCGGATCAGCGATTCGCGGCCGCCGTATTCGACGCTCAGCACCAACGCGTCGAACGCGTTCTCGACCCCAGGCGCGCTGCGTTCCATATCTTCAGGGCGCAGCGCCACGCTCACGCGTTTGCTGTTGAAACCGTGCATCGGCATGCCGACCAGACGCACAGCGTTCGAACTCACCGCCACCGCATCGCCGTGCATGCCTTCGAGCGTGAAGTCGATCACGTTGCGATAGCCCATGAAGCGTGCGACGTGCAGATTCTTTGGCCGCCCATAGACTTCCTTCGGCGTCGCTACCTGCTGCACCACGCCCTCTTTCATTACGACGATGCGATCGGCCATTGAAAGCGCTTCGTCCTGATCGTGCGTGACATAGATCGTCGCGCGCTCGAGCTGGCTGTGAATACGGCGAATCTCCGCGCGCATTTCGATGCGCAACTTCGTATCGAGATTCGACAAGGGCTCATCCATCAGCACGAGCGGCGGCTCGATCACGATGGCGCGCGCAATCGCTACGCGCTGCTGCTGCCCGCCCGACAACTGCCCCGGCAGCTTGCGTTCATGGCCGACCAGTTGCACGAGTTGCAACGCTTCGCGCGCGCGGCGCACCGCTTCGCTTTTCGCGACGCCCCGCATCTTCAGACCGAAGCCGACGTTATCGAGCACCGACATGTGCGGAAACAGCGCGTAGTTCTGGAACACCATGCCGAAGCCGCGTTTCTCCGGCGGCAGGACGTCGATACGGGTGTCGTCGAGCCAGATACCGCCGCCCGAGAGCGGTTGCAGACCCGCAATGCAATTGAGCGCCGTGGATTTGCCGCACCCGGATGGCCCCAGTAACGCAATGAACTCGCCGCGCTGGATGTCCAGATCGAGGCCCTGCAAGGCGGCGACGGAGTGACCTTCAGCATTCGTGAAACTGCGGCTCACCGAGTCGAGACGCAACTGCTCAAAATGGGGCTTCATGGCGCTGACTCCAATCCGACGCGAAGCGCTTGCGGGCAGCCGGCCGCCCGCTCACGGCTACTGGGTTTTCTGCGCACCGATATCCCGGTCCCACTTCTGGAAGGCAGCCACCATCGCCGCGGCATCCAGCGGCAAGACGTGCGGATGGGCGGCCAGCATCTGCGTGTATTCCGGACGGCCGTACTTCTTCAGCACGTCCTGGCTATGCGCCGGCGCCTGATCGACGCTGACACCCTTGATGGCCGGTCCCGGATAGAAATAGCCGTCGTCATAGGTCAGTGCCTGCTGCGCCGGTTCCAGCATGAAATTCATCAGCTTGTAGAGCACGTCGAGCTTCTCTTTCGGCACGCCCTTCGGGATCACCATGTAATGCGCGTCGTCGACCCACGTCATGTTGTCGAAGCCCTGCACGCGAAATTCAGCCGGCACGATGCCGAGCGCACGCGGGTTGATATCCCAGCCGGTCACGGTGACGGTCATGTCGCGCGTGCCCTCGCCCAATTCCTTCATCACCGCCGACGTCCCGCCAGGGTAATACGGCACGCAGTCGTTCAGTTGCCTGAGAAATGCCCAGGTCTTGTCCCAGCCATGGATCGGATCGCGCGGATCCTTGTCGCCGAGCACATAAGGCAGGCCCATCAGGAAGGTGCGCCCAGGACCGGAGTTCGCCGGCCGCGCATAGATCAGCTTGTTGGGATGCGCCTTGCACCACTGCAGCAACTGATCGGGGGTCTTCGGCGGATCGCTGACCTTGGCCGGGTTGTATTCGAGGAGCGGCCCGGCCGGCATGTACGCCACTTCGAGTCCGTAGCCTTGTGCCAGGTCCTGCATCTTGCGTGGACCCGGCGCGTATTTGTCGAGCACGGCCGGGAAAGTTGCCGCCTGATCCGGCAGGAGTTTCGTCCACAGGTTCTGCTGGATGCCGGCCGCGAGCGCGTCGGTACCGGTCAGCACGAGGTCGATATCGGAGCGGCCAGCCGCCTGCATCGCCTTGATCTTGCCCGGCAACTGGGGGGCGGGCGCGTTGGTGTACGTGATGTTCGCGACGAGATTCGGGTATTTGGCCTTGAACGCCTCGAAGCCTTTTTGCGTCAACTGGAGATTGCCTGCCACGTCGACGATATTGAGCGTCACCGGATCCGCCCAGGCCGGCGCCGCGAAGCTCGCACCCAAAACTGCCGCCATCCACAAGCCCGCTAACCTGACCGACACGCTGCCAGAAAAAGTCATTACGTCTCCTCGCGTCCTGGTATGGAAATCCGCCAGTCGAATTGCGGTGCGGGCGGTGTGCTGTCTCTCAATGCAACATGTTAAGCAAGTTCGTGCGATTGACCACCCGTGTTTAACCACCCGGGTTTAGCCACCCTTCACACCCTGCGTGTTGACATACAGCGAATACAGGCCGTGACTCGCCGCCATGAACAGGCGGTTGCGATGCAGCCCGCCAAAGCAGACGTTGGCGCAACGCTCGGGCAACGCGATATGGCCGATCGCCTCGCCTTGTGGCGTGAACACGCGCACACCGTCGAGTTCGTCGGTGCCCATGCCCCAACCGCACCAGAGATTGCCGTGAATATCGACCCGGAAGCCGTCCGGCGTGCCGGGACCCGCGTCAATCAGTACGCGGTTGTTCGAGAGCGCCGTGCCGTTGACGTCGAACGCACGGATCTTGCGCGGCTCGCCGCGCGACTCGACCACGTACAGCACCGATTCGTCCGGCGAGAAGGCGAGGCCGTTCGGCCCGAGCACGTCGTCGATGACGACCGTCACCTCGCCGCTCTGTCCGTCTACCCGATACACGCAGGCCGGCAACTCCGACTCCTGCTGCTCGCCTTCGTAGAAGCCGTCGATGCCGAAAGTGGGGTCGCTGAACCAGATCGAGCCGTCCGACTTCACGATCACGTCGTTGGGCGAATTGAAGCGTTTGCCGCGATAACCGTCGGCCAGCACGGTGATCGAACCGTCGTATTCGGTACGCGTGACACGGCGCGTCAGATGTTCGCAACTGACGAGCCGCCCTTCACGATCGCGCGTATGGCCGTTGGCATTGTTGGACGGCTGACGAAACGGCGTCACCACCCCGCTGTGCTCATCCCAGCGCAGGATGCGGTTGTTCGGGATGTCGCTCCACAACAGACAGCGCCCATCGCCGAACCACACCGGTCCCTCCGACCAGCGCGCCCCCTGATACAGACATTCGACCGAAGCCGACGCCAACCGCAAGGCGTTGAACCGCGGATCGAGAATGCGGACTGCGGGATCGGGGTAGCGTCGGTTCGTTTCGGTCATGCCATGTCCTCGGGTTGCCTGCGCGTGGTCGGGTTGCGGTGTTAGCCCTGTTGCAGTTTACCGTCGCGCAAACGCCAAAGGTTGAGCGGATTGCCGTCGTGCAGCGCCTCGGGGAGCAACTCGGCCGGCAGATCCTGATAGCAGACCGGGCGCAGGAAACGCTCGATCGAGGTGGCGCCCACCGAGGTGGCGCGGCCATCCGACGTAGCGGGGAACGGACCGCCATGCACCATGGCATACGACACTTCGACGCCGGTCGGGAAACCATTCGCGAGAATCCGGCCCGCCTTGCGTTCGAGCGTCGGCAACAGTCGACGCGCCAGCGCGTAGTCGTCCGCTTCGAGTTGCACGGTCGCGGTCAGTTGGCCTTCGAGATGCTCGGCCACCTTGAGCATTTCCTCGATGTCCGCGCAAGTGACGATCAGCGAGCTCGGCCCGAAGATTTCGTCTTCCAGTTGCGCCGAGGCAAGGAATTGCGCAGCCGTGGTTTCGAACAGAACCGGCAAGGCAGCGCACGACGCTTCCGTGCTTGCACCTTGCGCCACGCTTTGCACGCCGTCGTTCGCCGCGCGTTTGGTGACACCGTCCTGGTAGGCATGGGCGATACCCGCCGTCAGCATCGTCTGCGCGCTCTTACCGGCGAGCGCCTTCGCTGCCGCATCGATGAAACCGCGCGTATGCGGCCCTTCGAGCACCAGCACGAGGCCCGGATTCGTACAGAACTGACCGACGCCGAGCGTGACCGAGTCGATCAACGCGGTCGCCAGCGCCTCGCCGCGCTTCGCCAACGCGCCCGGGAACACGAAGAACGGATTGACGCTGCTCATTTCGGCGAACACGGGAATCGGTTCGCGACGCTTCGAGGCAATCTCGACCAGCGCGAGGCCGCCGCGGCGCGAGCCCGTGAAGCCCACCGACTTGATCGCCGGATGCTTGACCAGCGCCTCGCCGATTTCGTTACCCGCGCCGATCACGAGCGAGAACACGCCTTCGGGCAGACCGCTGTCCGCAACGGCCTTCTGGATTGCCCGGCCCACCAGCTCCGACGTGCCGAGATGCGCCGGATGCGCCTTGACGACCACCGGGCAGCCCGCTGCCAGCGCCGAAGCCGTATCGCCGCCTGCGACCGAAAACGCCAGCGGGAAATTGCTGGCACCGAACACGGCGACCGGCCCGACCGGAATCTTCTGCAGACGCAGATCCGACCGCGGCAAAGGCTTGCGTTCCGGCAACGCGGAATCGAGCGTGGCGGTCAGCCAGCGGCCTTCGCGAACCAGCGAGGCGAACAGCTTGAGCTGCCCGACCGTGCGGCCGCGCTCGCCTTCGATACGCGCCTTCGGCAGCGCCGATTCAATGTGTGCGCGCTCGATCAGTGCGTCGCCGAGTGCGAGGATATTTTCGGCGATCGCTTCGAGAAAGCGCGCCCGTGTTTCGAGCGGGGCCACGCGAAACGGATCGAAAGCCTGCGCTGCGAGTAGACACGCGCGCTCGACATCCGCTGCGCCACCCGCGCCGAACGCGGGTTCGATTTCCGTGTTACGCGCCGGGTCGAACGCGCGCAATGTGCCCTGGCTGCCGCGCACTGCGGAAGCGCCAAGCAACATGTCTCCGGTGATTTGCATCATGTGTTCCTGTTATGAATCCTGGAATTGTTAACGAGCCGCCGAAGCTTGCGCAAATTTGCGCTCGAACGCAAGCAGCGCCTGCGTCGCCTGGTCGATGCTGGCGTGATCCTCCTGCGGGCTCGAGCTCAGCAGCGGCAGCATCGGGCCCATGTCGGCGATCTTCGAGAAGGTCACGGCGTCGTGCAGCACGCGGATCAGCGAGATGTCGTCGCGCAGCGTTTCGAGCGGCATGAACGCGTCGTAAATGCCTTGCGCCTCGTCCATCCGGCCGGCCTTGACCGCATGCAGCAAGGCCGTCACCGCGTGCGACGCAATGCAGCCCGAGCCCGTCGTCCAGGCAGCGAGGCCGAAGTCGCGCACGTGGATCAGCGCCGGACGCTCGCCCATGCCGGACACGACCTTCGCGGCCGGCACGCTTTGCAGCAGGCGGTGCAGATAGGCGTCCTCAGCGGGGTTCTCGCGCACGATGGCGTATTTCACGGCAATCAGCGTGCCACGGTTGACCAGACGGGCCAGCGTGTCGACGTCTACGTAGTTTTCGCTCTTGATGTAGAGCGTGAGGGGGATGCCCGCCGCGTCGACGATGCGCGTCAGCCCGGCCTCCACGCCTTCCGACGTGGTGAAACCGGCGAGCGGCAGCACCATGGCCGTTTGATACGACGTCTGCGCGAGGATGCGCGCCTGATCGAGCATCTTGCCGTAGTCCGCGCCGACGGCCGGGATCACCCGCGTGTCCGGACCTGCGCTGTCTGCGAGCAGATCGAGCAGTTCGCGGTATTCGCTGACGGCCACGTGATACAGATTGGCATTGCCGCCATACAGCAAGGTGCGCACGCCGCCCGCCTCGATGTGCTGGATCAGCTTGCGGTTTTCAGCGGCGTCGAGCGAGTAATCGGCGCGGCGGGCCAGCGGCGGCACAGCCATGACGGTGGCGGCGAACTCGCTATCGAGGATGGGAGAAGTTTTCATGGCACCTCAAGACAGTATCGAAGAATGGATGCCAAGGTAGCATCCAGTCCGCAATGTTGTCAAACAACACTTCGAATGCATCGCGACGAGCGCTTTCGCAGCCACGCCCCCGTCAATCAGAGCAACTGCCTGGATTCCTTACGTATTGGGCGTTACGTGCCTGATTCGAGAAGCCGCTCCAGATCCCGCCCACCTCGAAATTTCGTATGACAACATATTGCCGGCGGGCCATGTGCTCGGAGCCAAGGACGTGTCGACGCGCCGGCCTCCCAATGATGATACGAACACTCTGCCCTTTAGGTGCGATAAATAAGAATGTTCGGGTAAAACATTCCGGGTAGAAAATGTTCGGGGTCAATTTGACCGTCTGTCGCCGACCATCTCTTTGTCAATCTCTGCTCCTATTACAAACACCTATAGATTCAGAGAACGATTTGTACCGCCCTGTCCAACCGGGCAGAAAACGACCAATTTTATTGTTAAAGACACTTTGACTTTATTGCCAGCAATCGATCTTTGAAACTATCATGCGGGTCGGTGCAAACGAAGCGCATGCGAATTGTTAAATCAAGCGGGTGGAAAATTTTCAACAAGATTTGAATTAACAACTGCCGGATCCTCCACACAGAATAGCGCAAAGGTCTTACAACCCGCTTCCGCTCTGGACAAATTTTCGTCTATAGGCGATCTCTTTGATTTCTAGAGACTGCGTGATGAATCCGCCGCTGCAGATTTAGAAGGACATGACTTTTCGTTTTGAGTCGTCACGTAATAAACGGTGATAAATTGCTGCCCAATACTATGCCGGTCGCGAGTTCGCGTCGGCAAAATCCCGCGGCCGGGCGGCTGCGATTGAGAGAGCGAAAGTGTCGTTACGTTTTATCGAGCAAATGTCGCCCCTGGTGGATGCCCCAGACGAAACGACCTGGTTCAACACACTCACCGCAATCGCCGGTAACTGGGGGTTTGACCGGGTTCTGATTGCGATGCTGCCGCGCCCCGGCATGCGACTCGAAGACGCTTACGTTCGCAGCACCTATTCACCAGGCTGGCAGCGCGTTTATGACGAGCAAGGGTTCGTGCATATCGACCCGGTTGTCAGCCACTGCCTGACCCGCTCGGCGCCGCTGATCTGGTCGCCGGAACTGTTTGCCACGCGGCAGCAGCGGGCGCTCTACGAACTTGCCTGCGCGCAGGGACTGCGCTCCGGGCTGTCATTGCCGATTCACGGCCCGAATCAGGAAGCTGGCCTGCTGTGTTTTGCCAATGACTTCTCCGCCACGGATTCGTTCTGGACACATATTGACGGCGTGCTGCCCAATCTGGCTCTGCTGCGCGACCTGGTGATCGACACCAGCAGCCGCCATGTCAATACGCATGCGAAAACCTTGATGCCGCAATTGACGCCACGCGAGCGCGAGTGTCTGAACTGGACCGCACGCGGCAAATCCACCTGGGAGATTTCACATATCCTCAGTTGCTCGGAAGCCGCAGTGAACTTCCACGTAAAGAATATCCGGGCGAAATTCGGCGTGAATTCGCGCCGCGCAGCAGCCGTGATTGCCGCGCAGCTCGGTCTTATTGACCCGGGTTAAGCAAGGCCGCCGCGTCGCGGCTATACATCACCCGTTCCGCCCGGCTTAAATCGCCGTCAGAAACCGTCTTCAGAAAGTACAGCCCCAGCAGGATGGAAACCGGCGGCGGAATTTCCGCGCCCGATTCGAAGCGGCTGCCACGCGATTGCGTTACGCCAAAGCGCGCCCAGAAGCGCCGTTGGCTTTCATTTTTCATTTTCCGGTAAGCAATGATCAGGTGACGATCAACCACGGATGGCGTCTCTTCAGCGGTGTCGACCGTACGGTTTTGAATCGTGACAGGTGCGTTCCAGTGATTTTCGAGTAATTCCATGATGGGTTTCTCAGGTGGATTGGCCGCTATTTGTATGAATTTTGCGGGAGCCTCGAAATCCACGCACCTACCCAGGTAGGTAGGTGCAAATCTGATCCAACGCGCATAGGAATGCTGGCGCGCCTTTGCTGACCTTCAATTCGTTCGGCAGAGTCGAAAAGTTTCGGGGTTTTTAGTGCGGCGGCCCCGGAAAATCGATTAATGCGCTGCTGGCGCGTCGTTATTGCCAACGCTGCTGCGCCTGAAGGTGATATGCGAAATCCGCCGCACTACGATAGCCGCCACCAGCGCGGCAGCGCCGGTGAGGATCACGCCGATGTGAATAGACTGAACCAGCACCCGGCGCGCCGCTTCCACCAGCGCGGGACCCGCCAACCCCGCATGCGCCAGTTGACCCAGCAAGCTGTCGCGCAGAGCCGGATCGATCAGGATCCGTGGGTCAGCGAGTCTGGGCAGCCATGTCGAGGCGGTTGGCTCGCCCAGCACCTGCAGCGACTCTGCCACGCCCGCCTCGTAACGCCGGTTGATGATCGTGGCGACGATACTCGTGCCCAGCATGCCGCCCACCATCCGCGTGGACTGCAGCAGCGCGGTCGTAATGCCGAAACGCTCGCGGCCGGCAATCTCCTGACCGAATACGTTCAGGTTGTTGAGAATGAAGCCCAGCCCGATCCCGACTGCGCCCATCGCCAGTTCGAGGTAGACATGCGACGTGGCCGGCGTCGCCAGCGCAATGCCGACCGAGGCGATCACGAGCAACATGAAGCCGATTGAGAGGATCAGCGTCGGCTTCGGCATGTGAATCACAATGCGCGTATTGATGACGCTGCCGAGCGCGATACAGGCGGCGATCGGCGTGGCCAGCAGACCCGCCTGCTGCGGAGTCAGGCCAAAGCCGCCTTGCAACAGCAGCGGCGCGAAAAAGATCAGCGAGAACATCACAAAGCCGGACAGCAACGACAGCGTGAACAGTGTCACGAGTTGAGAGTCTCGGAACAGATCGAGCGGGATGATCGGGTGGGTCGCATGCCGCTCGCAGATCAACAGCGCTACGGCGCCCAGCACGACCAGCGCCGCCAGCACCAGGTTGCCCGTGGTGAGGCCCGACTTCGGCACCGCTTCGATAAACGTCTGCAGACCGCCGAGCACCAGCGCGACCAGCGCAGCGCCGGTCCAGTCGATGCGGACCTCGCCGTTCACCGCGCGCCGGTAGTTAGGCAGATGCGCCCAGATGAAATACAGCGCCAGCACACCGACCGGCAGGTTGACGAGGAAGGTGGAACGCCAGCCGAACTGCTGGCTCAGCCAGCCGCCGAGCGACGGCCCGGCAGCCGTGCCGATGCCGTACGCCGCCGCCATGATGACCTGCCAGCGCACCCGGGCGCGCGCGTCGGGGAACAGATCGGGAATCGAGGCAAACGCAGTGCCCACCATCATCCCGCCGCCGACGCCTTGCAAGCCGCGCGCAGCCACCAGGAACGGCATGCTGGGCGCCAGACCGCACAGGACCGAGGCCGCCGTGAAGACGATCACCGCGGCGATCACGAACCGCTTGCGTCCGAAATAATCGCCCAGCCGCCCAAATACCGGCACCGTCACCACCGACGCGAGCAGGTACGCGCTTGCGATCCACGCGTAATACTCGAAACCGCGCAACTCGGAAACGATCGACGGCAACGCGGTGCTGACCACGGTCTGATCGAGCGCGACCAGCATGTTGACGAGGGCGATGCCGAGCATCGCCAGCAGCGCATCACGGAACGGCAGGGGGCGGGGAGAATTCACTGGAACGATGCGGCTGAGCGCGTGACAGAGGGCATGAAAAAGCCAGACACGAGGCCGGACCGACTAGACAAATCGGGCCGCGTTCGACGCGGCCCGGCAACACGACGCCACTCAGGAGCCGAACATCCGCTCGAGCGCGTTTTCCAGGTGCTTGCGCATCGCCACACCCGCCGCCGGACCGTCCTTGCGGCGGATCGCTTCGAGCACGGCCAGATGCTCGGCCTGCACGAGGCGCTGCCGCTCGACCGTCTTCACCAGCGACAGGTTGCGCGACAGGTTCATGCTGAACACGATCTGCTCTTCGATGAACGACATCACGGTGATGAAGAACGGATTCTTCGACGCCCGCGCGACCGCGAGATGGAACGAGAAATCGTCCTTCGCGCCGATCCCCTGGGTCTCGACGATGCGCTCCAGTTCGTCCCACGCGTGCTGGATCGCGGCGATGTCTTCGGTCTCGGCCTTCTCCGCTGCGAGTTCGGCCGCCCCGGCTTCGGTGACGATGCGGAACTCGTAGCAACGGCGGATATCGGAGAGTGTCTCGAGCGGCGCGAAGCGGCGCACATCCGGATCGGGCCGGCGGGCGACCGTGGTCCCGGAACCGTGCCGCGTGACGATGATGCCGTCGGCACGCAGCCGGGCCAGCGCTTCACGCACGGTAGGCCGCGAGGTTTCGAACCGTTCGGCGAGTGCGTGCTCGGTAGGCAGGCGCTCGCCTTCCTTGTACTCGCCTTCGAGTATGCGGTTCAGGATGTCGCCGTAGATCTTGTCGGGCAAGCCCGTCGATTTGCGCTCGTTCATCATCGATGGAGGGTCAGCTTGTCAGAATAGAGCACGATTGTAAGGCAAACAGCGTGCATCGCTTGCTTAAAAATTAGACAAATAGCCATATCGACGCCCGCAAAAGCCGACTGGGCGGCGCCGCGACTATATGACCCCATGGACAGAAATTTGACAAGTGTTTGATTGACATCCCTACAACGCCGCGCTACCTCGGCGATCATTCGCGCGTCATTTTGCCGCTAAGCGGCGCTTGACCCTGGTGGGACAATCGTCTCGTTACCTTACAAACGGTCGTGCATCATGCTTGCGCCCACCCCGGTAGTCCGCCCCGCCGCCCGCCGTGTTTCTGATGCGAGCCCGAGCCCTGTCGTGCGCAGCACAGCGCGGTGTTCGAGTTGCGCGATGCGGCAACTGTGCATGCCGCAAGGCCTCTCCGCCGACGAATTGCCAAAGCTCGAAGCGCTGATCTGTAGCGCGCGCCCGGTGCGGCGCGGCGAGACGCTCTACCGTGCGGGCGACAGGTTCGACAATCTGTACGCCGTGCGCTCCGGCTCCCTGAAAACCACCCTGCCGCACCGCGACAGCCGCGAACAGGTGACCGGCCTGCGCCTCGCGGGCGAGGCGCTCGGCCTCGACGGCATCAGCAACGACACGCACGCTTGCAGTGCGACCGCGCTCGAAGACAGCACGGTGTGCATCGTTCCGTACGTCGCGCTCAAGCGCCTGTGCCGGGAAGTCGGCTCCATGCAGGAGCGTCTGCTCAGGTTGATGGGCGAGCAGATTGTCCGCGAGGCTGCGCAGATGCTGGTGCTCGGCTCGCTGTCCGCCGACGAACGGGTGGCCGCGTTCCTGCTCGATATCTCGGAGCGCAACGCGAAGCGCGGCTACTCCCCGGCGGAATTCAATCTGCGCATGACGCGGGAGGACATGGGCAGCTATCTGGGCATGACGCTCGAAACAGTCAGCCGCACCCTGTCAAGATTTCAAAAGCGCGGTCTGATCGACACGCAAGGCAAGTTCATCCGTATCGTCGATATCGAAGGTTTGCGGCAGGTTTAAAGGCGCTCGCACCGGCCTCCTCTGGCTTGCCGGGCGGGCCTGCCACGCGCGTTTGCCGGTGCTGCGCCTTGGCATGCGTCCTGCGAGCAGGTACAGTCTTCAAACTGTCCCCCTCACGGAGACCCGGCGATATGAATCGCGACCCCGCCCCGCATCATCCGCTAGTCCAGCGCCTGATCGACGCGCGTCACATTACGGACACCCTCTTCTCCACCGTCAAACCCGAGTACCTGTACGAACGGCCGATCCGCGAGCGTCACCGGATCGTGTTCTATATCGGGCATCTCGAAGCGTTCGACCGCAATCTGTTCGACGAGCGGCTGTGCTCGTTGCCCGCCTTCGATGCCGCGCTCGATACGCTGTTCGCGTTCGGCATCGATCCCGTCGACGGCGGTTTGCCGACCGACGTACCGGCCGACTGGCCGTCGCTGGAAAGCGTGCGGGCCTATGGCCAGCAAGCGCGCGAGCAGATCGATCGTCAGCTCGCCGCATTGCATGTCGACGGCCAGCCTCAAGGCAATGGCGCGCAAACCGGCTCGGCCGGGCAACTGCTGAACGTCGCCATCGAGCATCGTCTGATGCACGCCGAAACCCTCGCGTACATGCTGCATCAGTTGCCGCTCGCGCAGAAGATCGCCCCGCCCGGCGATGGTCAGGATCCCGGCTCGCGCTATCGCCAGAGCGTGCGCGCCGATCGCGTCAGCGATGTCGATCACGCGCCGATGGTCACGGTCCCGGCAGGCTGCGCCGTGCTCGGCATGGCGCGCGAGAGCGGCCGCTTCGGTTGGGACAACGAGTTCGGCGAATTGCACGTCGACGTGCCGGCTTTCGAAATCGACCGCTACATGGTGACGAACGGTGCGTACCTCGAATTCGTCATGGCCGGTGGATACCGCCAGCGAGGCTGGTGGAAAGACAAGGACTGGGTCTGGAAGGAGTCCGTGCAGATCGCTCAACCCGCCGGATGGTCGCAACGCGAAGGCGACGGCGAGTGGCTGCTGCGCACCATGTTCGACGAGATCCCGTTGCCGCTCGACTGGCCGGTGTATGTCAGCCATGCCGAAGCGAGCGCCTATGCCCGCTGGGCCGGCAAAGCATTGCCGACCGAGGCGCAATGGCAACGCGCGGCGCACGGTACGCCACATGCGGCGTCGGGCAACTTTGATTTTCGCCACTGGGATCCACAGGCGGTGGACGCGCATCCGGACAACGTCAGCGCTTTCGGCGTGGAAGGCCAGTTCGGCAATGGCTGGGAATGGACGTCTACGCTATTCGACGCGTTGCCGGGATTCGAAGCGTTTCCGTTCTATCTGGGTTATTCCGCCAACTTCTTCGACGGGCAGCATTACGTGCTCAAGGGCGGATCGGCGCGCACCGCGCAATGCATGCTGCGGCCGGAGTTTCGCAACTGGTTTCAGCCGCATTATCAGTATGTGTATGCGGGGTTCCGGTGCGTGAGGGGATGACCGCTTTACCCGCAGGATTAGTCCGCAAACCGCCGTTTCGTTAGCGCAGCCGCGAACGTTTAGCCAGGCTTCTGAACAACGGAGACAACGCCAATGGATCTGAATCTGCGCGGCAAGGTGGCCGTGTTGACTGGCGCCAGCGTCGGTATCGGGCTGGCTGTGGCAGAAGCGTTTGCAGCCGAAGGAACGCATCTTCTGCTCGCGGCGCGCAATCAGGAGCGCTTGTCCGCCGCCGCGGAAGGCATTGCGACGAAATTTGGCGTGACGGCCGTGCCGGTTGCTTGCGATGTGGCAACGACTGACGGCGTCGAAAAGCTGGTGGCGGCCGCGCAGGAGCATTTCGGCGGCGCCGATATTCTCTTCAATAACGCGGGCACGGGCAGCAATGAAACGATCATGGACGCGCCGGATGAAAAGTGGAACGCGTACTGGGATCTTCATGTGATGGCGGCGGTGCGTCTTGCTCGCGGCCTGGTGCCCATGATGAAGGCGCGCGGCGGCGGCACGATCCTGAACAACGCGTCGATTTGCGCGACCCAGCCGCTCGGCTACGAACCGATCTACAACGTGACGAAAGCGGCGCTGATGATGTTGTCCAAAAACATGGCGAACGAGTTCATTCAGGACAATATTCGCGTGAATACGATTAATCCGGGGCTGGTCCTGACGCCAGACTGGATCAAGACCGCGAAACAGTTGACGCAGGATTCCGGCGGCGACTGGGAAGGACATCTGCAAGGCGTTGCGGATCAGTACGCGCCTATCCGAAGGTTCGCTTCTGCAGAAGAGCTGGCCAACTTCATTGTGTTTCTATGTTCCGACAAGGCAAGCTACAGCGTCGGATCGACCTATTTTGTCGATGGCGGGATGTTGCGCGTGGTGTAGCGGTCAGCTGGCTCAGGTTCCGGTCAATCAGGGCGCCGGCGGAACCGGATTGCATTCCACCGTCTCTACATGAGGTTCGCGAATCATGAGTCCGACCTTGCCTCTCACCGTTACTGCCCGAGGATGCCTGGGCGTGGTGCTGTGCGTCTACGCGCTGAGCCATGCCAGTGCCGCGGCACCATCGTCCGATGAAATGTCCTTCATGGCGGAAAACAATGCCGCCATGTCCACGATGATGAAGAACATGGACGTCAAACCGTCGGGCAACGTCGACGAGGATTTCGTGGCCTTGATGCAACCGCACCATCAGGCGGCCATCGAGATGGCTCAGGCTGAACTTCGTTACGGACACAACGAACGGGTTCGAAAGATCGCCCAGCAGATCATTGCGCAGCAACAGCAGGAGATCGCCGCCATGCGCGATGCGGTCGGTCCATCGTCGCTCTCACCGGGCGCAGCCGATCAGCCGGAACAAGGCCATGTAGAGGTGCCCCACAAGAACCCGAAGATGGATGGCCCTCCTGGCAGTTGATGAACCTGGCCAGTCGAGTGACGCATCGTTCCGGACTGCTTGACGCGGACAACACCTCAGGTCGCGGCAAGTCCGCCGTCGATCAGATAGATGGCCAACGAAAAGGTGATGACGGACAGCACGGTACGCATCAGAATCGAGGTAGCGACCTCGCTGCGGTACGCGCCTGCTTCGTTGGCGAACATGGCCGTGATCGTCCGACGGTAGCGCGCAGAGCAGGATCATCTGTTGCACGTAGACCCCTTTGATCGAAACCAGCAAGGCCGCCGCGACCATCAAGGCAGGATGAAGCAGCAGCTTGAGGCCCTGTTCGTCCAGACTTCGCCGGACAGTTTCAGCTTCACGGACGACATGATCAGACCCAGACACAGCAGCGAGACGCCTGCCGTAGCTTTGCCCAGCAACAGCAGCGAATCGTCCAGCACCGGCGGCAGCTTGACCGCGAACAACGAACACAGAATGCCGATGGCCGGCGCCCACATCAAGGGCCGGCGCACTGCCGCCGAAATGCTCGATACGAACGCCTTCAGACCACTGCCTTCGCCGCTCGCGATCGCCAGCAGCATGGTGGTGAGCGGCATCATCACGAGGCTCGCGATCACGTTGAGCACCAGCACCGAATACAGGCTCGACGGTCCAAACATGGCCTGCAGGATCGGGAGGCCCATGAATGCCGCATCCGGGTAGCCGCACACAAAGCCCTTCAGCGTGGCCGCTTTCAGTTCACGAAAGCGGTACCAGCCGATCGCAAGGGCCAGCGCGTACATGCCCATCATCGCCATGAAGGTGGCGGCCACGAAGCGCACGTCGAACAGTTGCGAACGCGGCGTGCTGGCCATGCCCGCCAGCAGAAGGGCCGGGAAAATCCAGTTCAGCACGAGCCTGCTGATCAGCAGGCTGTCTGAATACGTGAGCTTGCCGCGCTTACCCGCCAGAAAGCCGAGCACGATGACGAAGGCAACGGGTACGAGAGGCCGTACGATATGGTCCAGCATTGCGTTGCCACTCCTGGGCGATGACCTGCATATCCGCCGAATGGATCGGCGGCGGTGGCTGGACAAACTGCGGGGAACGCGGCACCGCGAACCCCGATGCGCATCCACGCTGCCTTCAGCGCAGACGATATTCGCGGATCACATCGGCATTCGGTTCAAGGCCCAGTCCCGGCGCCTGCGGAACGGCCATCGTGCCGTTCTTCGGGATGATCGCATCGCCGTAGAGCTGCGCCTCGAGATCAAAGTAGCGCCATTCGACCATCGCAGCGGGGCCGCCCAGCGCCGCGTAGTTTTCGGGCGGCCACACAGGCTCTTCGATCCAGCGTGGCCGCAGCGGCCGCAGGCGCGCTGTCATGTCGAGCGCTTCGCGCACCGACCACGGACAGTTGACGTCCAGCATGATCTCGACGTCGTCCCCAGCCTCTTCGCGCGCCGCACAGATGCAGTCGAAATCGATCTCGTGCAGCTTG
Source organism: Paraburkholderia sp. GAS41 (assembly GCF_050436545.1). Classification (NCBI taxonomy): domain Bacteria; kingdom Pseudomonadati; phylum Pseudomonadota; class Betaproteobacteria; order Burkholderiales; family Burkholderiaceae; genus Paraburkholderia; species Paraburkholderia sp. GAS41. The sequence goes on along the minus strand of NZ_JBNDMK010000044.1, from coordinate 12,222 downwards.
AGATGCTGGAATCCGCTATCGAGCGCACGCCTGACGTTCTTCCTGACGAGTTCGAGATCGGAGTAGCGGATCAGGCTTGCGTAGGCCGCCAGCGACACGGCGTCGCTACCGCCGAGCAACTGGTGGACTGGCTGGCCCGCGGCCCTGCCGGCGATATCCCACAAGGCGATGTCGATGGCCGACAAGCCGAAGAGAAACGCCCCGCTGCGCCCGAAGACATGGAATTTCTTCTGCTGATCGAGCATCAGCTTCTCGATCAGCGCTGCGTCGCGGCCGATCATTTCAGGCGCGAGAATCGAGTCGATCACCACCTTCACCGCCGGAATGGCGGTAAATCCAAACGACTCTCCCCAGCCGACCACACCCGTATCGGTCGTGACCTTTACGATCAGAGAGTCGGCCGTTTGCAAATCCGCCTTCCCCCACACCGCCGCGTCGGACCTGCCGCCTGCCGTAAAGGGGATGCGCAGCGGGATGGCTTCCAAGCTGGCAATTTTCATAAGGTATCCTCTTGTTTCCGCGCGTGTGTGTGTATGCTCGCGACGATTTTTCAGCCAGCCGCAATCAATGTCCGCGCGTATCTGCTCACGATCCATGTTATGAGCATCGCGGTACGAATAGAATATGAAGCGTGGAAAAGGCCTTTTCCACAGCAGCAATTGCGGCGTTACCGTCGTCACCGGTCAGGGCTTGCCGAGGTGGCTGTCCAAGAACGTCAGCATGAGTCGGGCAATCTCATCGACCTGCTCGTCGATGGCGAAATGACCCGCATCGAGCAAATGAATTTCGGCGTCCGGAAGATCGCGCCTGAAGGTTTCCCCACCGGCGGCGATGAACGAAGGATCGTTGCGCCCCCACACCACTAGCGTCTGAGGCTTGTACTGCCGCAGCCACGCCTGCCACGCCGGATAGGACGCGACATTGGTCTGGTAGTCGTACAGCAGGTCGCCTTGAATCTCGTGCTGACCCGGCTTCGACAAATGCGCATATTCGTCCGTCCACGTATCCGGGTTGTAACGGTCGGGCTGCGATGTGCCGGCAGTATGGCGTTGTTCCGCCGCCGTCAGCGACATGAAGGTATCGAGCACCTCGGGATGCGCCTTTCGATCAGCCCAATATTGCGCAATGCCGGCCCATTTGGCGCCAAGCCCTTCTTTATAGGCGTTCGCGTTCTGGATCACGAGCGCCTGCAGGCGTTCTGGATGGGCGAGAACGATCCGGAAGCCGACCGGCCCACCGTAGTCGTGCAGGTACAGCGTGTAACGGTGAATATTGAGTTGCTCGAGAAGCGCATTCGTCGTCTGCGCCAGATGATCGAATGTATAGACATACGCTGAAGGTGACGGCGCATCGCTTTGACCGAACCCCGGAAAGTCCGGAGCGACCAGGTGATAGCGTGTCGCCAGAAGCGGAATAAGCGGATCGAATTCGCGTGACGACGAAGGAAACCCATGCAGCAGCACGATCGTCGGCGCATCCTTCGGACCGGCTTCCCGGTAGAAGATCCCTACGCCGTCGACCATGACGCGGTGATAGGTCGTCGTACTGGAAGTCGAAGCCAGCGGAGCGGCTTGCGCCATGTGGCCGACAATCGAGGCTGCCACCGCAGCAACAAGGGATTTCGTGTTCATGGTGAAGTGCTCCCTGTCCGGATCCATCCACTTCTCACGCGCGACGTCACTCCATCTTCTGAACCCATTGCCTGCGCCAATCCGGCGCTTCGAAAGGCTCCGAAAAATACTGTGTCTCGTGAACGACCTTGCCGTCACGGAACTCCATCATGCTTACCGTGTAAGCAGGCCGCCCCTGATAGGTAATCGTGTATTCCGTGATCCAGAGATTGCCTTCTCCCTGGATTCGCCGGACATTGAAACCTGCCGGCTTGCCCGGATGATGGCCTCGCAGTGCCTGCAAATTCATCCGCCCGACGATTCGTTCACCTGATTGCGGATAGTCGCAGATCGCATCGTCAGCGTAAATATCGTGCTCGGCGTCGAGATCGCCCGACGCCGACGCCTGCCAGTGCGCATTCAGGGCTTCACATATCTGTTCTTCCTGCATGGCGTGCCTCCTGCTACCGTTCACGTCTCTCGATTATGAGGGCGTCGGCCCGACTGCATATTCCTCGTCGGTCACTTTCTCCATCCACACGACGCTGACACCGTCCAGCGCTTCCTGAATGCCGATGTGGGTCATGGCGGTCGTAGCCGCTGCGCCATGCCAATGCTTGTGACCTGGCGGACACCAGATCACGTCGCCCGCACGAATTTCGACAATCGGTTCTCCTTCGCATTGAGTCCATCCGCAGCCCGCGGTGACGATCAGCGTCTGGCCGAGCGGATGCGTATGCCAGGCGCTCCGTGCGCCGGCTTCGAACGTCACGCTCACCACAGAGACGCGCGAGGGCTCTGGGGGAGAGTTCAAGGGGTCCATACGAACATTCCCCGTAAAGTACGCTTCAGGGGCTTTCCTCGACGGCTGCGAGCCTACACGCTTGAGATCCATGGTCGGTCCTTGTCATGAAAAAACTGCCGGGCGCTTCACGTGGATGCGAAGACGACCGGACGCGTCGCGTAACAACTTGACCCTACTCTAGTGGCCGTCTTTCCTGGCGATAAGATCGAAGAGTGGAAAGTCACTTGTGCGGTGGACGCATCAATCGGCCTGCCTGCGAATGTGCCGTCGAGGCTGCGCGGAACCGACAAGCGGATCTGGCTTCGCGACCCGGTTCTCGCGGTTTTCGCAGTCAGTTCCCACGCCAGTGCATCGACGGCGATTTGTTCTTTTTGTTCAAGAGTGTTTTGCCAGATGCGGGTATTCGAAACGCCTGTCAATGCGCCTACATTCACGCGTGTTGCATTGCAGCGCTTTTGTTTCATGCTCCCATCAAGGAAACACCATGCTTCAGTTTTACTTCCATCCGACGCCGAATCCCATGAAAGCGGCGCTCCTGCTCGAAGAACTTGAAGTACCGTTCGAGCTGCTGGCCGTCGATACCTTCAAGGGTGAGCAACACCACCCCGAATTCCTGAAGATCAACCCGAATGGCAAAGTGCCGGCTATCGTCGATGACGGCGTCGCCGTATTCGATTCGCACGCCATTCTGTTGCACCTCAGCGCAAAACACGGCAAGTTCGTGCCGTCCACGGCGTCGCAGCATGCGGAAATGCTCTCGTGGCTGCTGTTCATCGCGACGGGTCTGTCGCCGTTCTCGGGTCAGGCCGTGCACTTCCTGCACCATGCGCCGGAAACGCTGCCGTATGCACGCAATCGCTATCTGAAGGAAGTCGAGCGCCACTACCGCATCCTCAACACGCGTCTGGCCGGCTCGAAGTATCTGGCTGGCGACACCTACTCGATCGCCGACATGGCACTGTGGGGCTGGGGCAACGCAGCCGGCTTTATCTTCGGCGAGAAGGGTCTGACCGACTACCCGCACGTCAAGCGTCTGGTCGACGAAATCTCTTCACGCCCGGCGGCCGTCCGCGCCATCGCGCTGAAGGACCGGCTGACGTTCAAAGCCGAGTTCGACGAGGAGACCCGTCGCGCACTGTTCCCGCAGAACGCATCGCTCTGAGCGAATCGCGCTGAATCTCGCGCTGGCCGTCCGAAAATGGCCGGCGCACCAAGCCCTTCAGCGATCGACGACAGTGAACTGGAAGATGGCGCCACGGGGGATATTGGGCTTTGCCGAAAGACTGCCTCCGTGTGCCTCGACGATCGAACGACAAATCGACAGGCCCATCCCGAGGCCACTGTCCTTGGTCGAGAAAAACGGATTGAATAGGCGCTCGGTTCCCTCCGGGGGCAAGCCCGGACCCGAATCCGCGACCGCGACGATTACGCCATTCGATGCGTGCGCAACCGTATCGATCCGCAAGTCGCGCGGTCCCTCGCTCGTGGTGCTCATCGCCTCAATGGCGTTGATGATCAGGTTGAGCACAACCTGTTGCAACTGGACGCGGTCCCCGCGAACCAGCGGCAAATCCTCCGCAAAAATGGCCTGAACCGAGACGTTGTGCTTGACGGCTTCACTACGCGTGAGCTCGATGACTTCACCGACGGCCCGCTTGATGTCCACGCTTTCATAGTGGACGGGCGCCTTCTTGATGAAATCGCGAATCCGGTCGACGATATCCCCTGCTCGCATCGCGTCATTCCGGATTCTCTCCAGCGCCTGCAACGCCTGTCGCAAGTTGGCCGGCTTTGCGCCGAGCCAGCGTAACGCGCCCGAAGCACTCCATGCAATCGCTGCAATTGGCTGCTTGACTTCATGAGCAATCGAAGCCGCCAACTGGCCCATGGTGGACGCGCGGTTCGCGTGCGCGAGTTCCATCTGCACCTGGCGGTAACGCTGCTCGCTTTCTCTCGCCACGGCTTCCGCATGTTTGCGATCACTCAAGTCAAACAGGAATGCGACGCCCTGGTGCTTCTTTTCCTCAAAGCTAGCCGCCCCAATCAACACAGGCACACGGCTGCCGTCCTTGCGAAAGCATTCCTTTTCGAACGGCTGTAGCGTCCCCGTGGCGAGCAGTTCGGGTAGCCACGCCTGCCTGTCGCGCTCAGGCCCTTCCCGCGGCGTCAGGTTGGTCCAGTGGATACGTCCGGCTTCGAGATCCTCGCGTTCGTACCGCACAATCTGCAGGAACGCGTCGTTGGCCTCGAGAATTCGCCCTTCGAGGTCGTACATGCAGATGCCGACGATATTCGCATCGACCAGTCGCCGGATCTTCGCCTCGCGTTCAGCGAGATCCCGGTACAAGCGGGCATTTTCCAGTGCGATGGCGGCCTGCGAGGCGAGCAGCTTCAATACCGCGACGCGCGCCGGCCCAAATACGCCCGGAGCCAGGCCGTTTTCCAGGTAGAGCGCACCGATCAGTTTTGCCTGCGCTAACAAAGGCAGAAACAGCAGCGAACGTGACCGGCAGCGCTGAATGTACGGGTCCGCCGCGAACGGCGATTGCGCGGCGGCGTCATCGAGCATGACGCTCTCGCTAGTGCGCATCACGTAGTAGAGCACCGATTCGGGTACCGTGCCGCTCATCAGCGGCTCGTCGCACACCTGAACGCGCACGCTTGCGCCGCTGACCGTGGCTTGGGCCGCGAGCCTCGGCTCTCCTTCGCCTGGCACGATGAGGACCCCTCGTTCGGCGCCCGCCTGTTCGATGGCGGTACGCATCAGCGTATCGATCAGGTTATCCAGCACGATCTCGCTGGAAACGGCTTGCGACACCTTGATCAAGGTCGCGAGTTCCAGATTTTCGACCGACGTCCCGATCGCGATGGTGGACCCGGCTGCCCGAGGCTCATCTTTGAGTCGTGGAAACTGCTGCTCGAGTTGCCTGACCTTACCATCCGCGCCCCAGAGACGATAACCTTGCCGGGCATCCTGCAAATAGAGGTGGCTGATTTTCTCGAAGCCACGTGCCGCATAGAAGCGCGCGGCGACTTCATTGGCGAGTGCCTCATTGTGAACAAAGCCGTTGGCACGAGCCGAGCTGATGGCCTGTTCATAAAGCTGCTGGGCAGCGAATTCGCGGCATTCCAGGCGCGCAATTTCAGCACCCACCAGCGCCGCGCGATTCGCGAAGTTTTCCGGGCATGCTTCGGACCACTCACGAAGCTGGCGGTGATGACTGGCAAGAGCCTCGATATGCTGCGCGCGTTCCGCAGTTGACGCCGATTCACACAACACGGCGCGGGCCAGCGCGGCGTAGAGATGGTATTCGGCCACCTCGAAGAACGATGGCGAGGTCCAGAGCAGACTTTCGGCGCGGGCGGCCGCCGCGACGGCAGACGCATAGTCGCCTGCTAAATAACGCGCTTGAAGTTTGCGGATCCAGTACCAGCAACCCGCCATCGCCAACTGCGGCTCACTCTCGAGATGCTGCTCGAAGCGACTTTCGTCGAATTCGGCATCGTTGAAGGAAGCGAATTCCGGCGTCAATCCCCGCAGGGTTTTGACGAGCCTGAGTTGTGAGGTAATACGGTCGATCAGCAGGCCAAAGCGCGCCTGACGTGCAAATTCAAGTCCGGCTTCGGCTTCGCGCTGCACATCGGCGAGCGCGTCCCCACAGGCGACGAGGTTGGTAATCAGGTTATCGCAGCTATAAGCCGCAAACGTCAGGTCACCCAGTTTGTTTGCCGCATCGAAGGCGCGCAGCACCAGCGGCCGGCCAGTATGGATGGGCTGTGTCCACGGCGTGACGCGGTGACCGAATATCAGGTAGACACGCGCCTCGAAGCGCCGCAGTCCGCGCTGCTCCACCAGATCCAGACCGAGCTTGCCGAAGCGAAACGCGTTCTGGTAGTCGCCGAAATACGCACCCAGGATCATCCCGAGCCACGCGTACGCGAAGCACGAGCCGTCGCAGTTGCCATATTCGAGGCTGAGATTCGCCATGCGGCAAACCACGAGGCAAAGCAGATTGGCGTTCGTGAACAACGCGGGCGAGACGACTGCGGTGAGGACATCCATGGTGGCACGCCACTCGGGGTCCGTCATCATGGGTAGATCGATGAGGTCCTGGATCGTGCGATCTGCGATCTGGCGCCACAGTTGCTCGTATTCGTAGCGGACTTCTTCGGTGGTTGGGTGTGCTGACCAGTGCACGCCGACGTGCCGGAGGTAGTCGAGGCAAACCTCGATGGCGCGGTCGCTGCGACCTAGCGTCGTGAAGAGTTCTTCCCGCAGTTGAGTCACGGCGGCCACGTCGACAAGCCGGGTGGCGTGCGCAGACAGGACGGCAAGCCGTGCCTCCGCTTCCACCAGCGCGCCGGTCAGAAACTCACACTCGGAGCGCTGAAAATCGAGCGCAAAAGTCAGCGTGCCGTATCGCTCCCAACAGTCCTCCGGCAGAATGGCCCGGCCTGCAATGAGGTAAGTCAGCGCCGAATCGTAGGCCGTCGAGTGCTTGGCGCGCTGTCCGGCAATCAGGTTGAGTTGCGCAATCTGTTCCCGCTCTTCGGCCGAGCTCACCAGCGCGGCGCCGCGATTGAGCTGGTTCACGATCTCGAAGATCGCTTCTTGCTGGTTCTCAGGCGCCGTATGCGCCGCGAGCAATCTGCCGATTCTTAGATGCGTCGCGGCGCGCAAGTGTTCAGGGATGAACGAGTACGCGCCCTCCTGAACCCGATCATGCAGGAACCGATACGCGCTATCGAACTGGAGAACCAGACCGGACCTGACCGCCTCCCGCAGATTGTTGCGTGTTTCGTCCTCCGAAGCTTCGCCGACCATGGACAGGACCGCGAGGCTCGCGCTATTGCCCAGACAGGCAAGTTGCTGCAATACGGTTTGGGTCTTGCCCGGCAGGCGACTGAGCTTCGCGACCATCAGGTCCACGACGTTATCGGTGTAGCCCTTCGCGTGAATCCTTTTGAGGTCCCATCGCCATTGCGCCTTACGATGATCGAAATCGACGAGCGCCTCATCCGCGAGCGACGCAAGGAACTGAATCACGAAGAACGGGTTGCCCTCGGTTTTCTCATACAGCAGTTGTGCAAGCGAAGTCGTGCGCTGCGGGTCGCACCGCAGGGAATCGCCGATCAACTGTTCGAGGTCCTGACGAGCCAGCGGGGCGAGGACGATCTCCTGCACGGGCGCTCCGGCCCGGCGGATGGCTTGCAGTTTGCGCATCAACGGATGGGCGAAGTCCACCTCGCTGTCGCGATAGGCACCAATCAGCAGGAGGTGTCGTACATCCGGTTGCGTCAGCAGGTTCTCGAGCAGATCGAGGGTCGCCGCGTCGAGCCATTGCAAATCGTCGAGGAAGAGCGCAAGCGGGTGTTCGGGCCGTGCGAACACGCTGATGAAGCGGCGCACGACCAGTTGAAAACGGCGCTGCGAATCTTGCGGCGGCAGGACCGGCACAGGCGGCTGTTCGCCGAGAATGAGTTTCAACTCCGGTACCAGGTCGAAGATAAGCCGGGCGTTCGGACCGAGCGCCTCCTGAATGACAGCGCGCCATTCTCCGAACTCGCTTTCGCTTTTGCTGAGCAGCGGATGCACCAGGCTTTGGAACGCTTGCGCCAAGGTGGTGTAGGGAATATCGCGCTTGTACTGATCGAATTTGCCTGAGGCGAACAAGCCGTTCAATGGCACGAGCGCCTGATGCAGTTCATTGACCACCGAAGACTTGCCGACACCCGAATAACCCGAGACGAGGACCAGTTCAGGCGTGCCGTTCGTGACCACGCGATTGAACGAGGCCAGCAGCGTCTCCGTTTCAGCCATTCGCCCGTAGAGTTTTTCTGGAATGAGCAACCTGTCCGGCGTATCGGCCCTGCCAAGCAGAAATTCCTCGAAGCGACGTAGCTTTTCCCATTCGGACAGGCAACGCCGTAGGTCGCTCTCGACGCCGAGCGCCGTCTGGTAGCGATCCTCGGCGGTCTTCGCCAGCAGCTTCATCACGATTGCGGAGACGGAAGCGGGAACATTCTCGACCCGCTCGTGCGGCGGGACCGGTTTCCGCGCGATATGGCAGTGCACCCATTCCATTGGACTCGCGGCGGAAAACGGCAGACTGCCGGTGAGTAGCTGGTAGAGCGTGACGCCAAGCGAGTAAAGGTCGCTCCTGGAATCGATCGAACGATTCATGCGACCGGTCTGCTCAGGCGCCATATAGGGAAGCGTGCCGGCGATCGATTCAGGTGCTTCGGGAGACTGCAGTTCGCGGGTGCGGCGCGAAGCAATGCCAAAACCCGTCAGCCAAGCCTGACCCGTGACTCGGTCGGCGAGGATATGGGTGGGCTTGATATCCTTGTGGATCAAACGGCATTCATGCAACCGCGCGAGCGTAGCCGCTAATCCAATGGCGACCCGCATGAAGGCTTCAATGTCCACCCGTTCGCCGATCAGACGATCGAGTGGCTCGCCGCCCGGGTCCTTCAGCACGAGCATGATCGCACCGCGTTCACGCACGAGTTCGAGCGGCCGCGCCGACCATGCCTCGTTCAGGTCGTCCTTCAGTTCATATTCGTGTATCAGACGATTGAGTGTGACGAGCGTCGCATGTTCCACAACGGGCACTGCTTCGAGGACAGTGTAGCGGCCGCCATCCGCAGCACGGCGCCAACTTCTGTACAAAATCCTTTCACCGTCTTCCCACAACACCTCGGAGCTGCTTTCGCCATTACCGCTACGCCAGGATGATGGGTTCATCTACCGACTCCGCGAACAGGCAACTGTCCGACACCAAGAGATAAGTTCCAGTTGGCCCGAAACCCAGGCCGGCTTGGCGGCACACATTGCGAGTCAACTCAGACTAGCACACATGGGGCCGTATGACAGGCGCGCTTCAGACTCGCCCGGCTCCGGCGCGAGCCGTCATCGAGCAACAAGGCACGCCCCGCTCGGCTCCCCCCATCACGACGACAATCCGACCACCGTCGAAAAAAACTTTGCACATATCTGATACGTCAGATATAGTCTGCATCAGAAACGGAGATATCAGCTATGAGCGACTCTCGCGAAGACAGTTTTTTGCCGGTGCAGCGCATCGGTCTGGCACTGAACAAAGCCCGTCACCTGTTGACGGCGGATACGGACACCGCATTGGCTGGCTCGGGTATCAGCAGTACGCACGTCGGTGCCCTGCTGCTGCTTTCGCTGGGCTTTGCGCGGACGTCGGCCGGTCTGTCCAGGCTGCTCGGCGTCGACCCCGGGTTCGTCACACGATTGGTCGATCGTCTGGAAGAACAAAACCTCGTGCGCCGGGACCGCGACCGTCCGGACCGGCGGGTGGTCAACCTCACCTTGACCGAAGCGGGCCGCCATGCCGCAGCGCGGGCCCAGGAGGTTGCACCGGCGGTATTGAACGAGCGCCTGGCGAGTTTCACGCCAGTGGAATTCACGACCTTGTGCCGCCTCCTGCACAAGCTGCTGGATGAATGAGTTATTTTTTAACCCAATATCTGACAAATCAGATAACTCGGGACGGCTGGATAAAAGCCGGCCATCAAGCCTCTTAAAGGACGCAACATGAACCCGCCGAATAACGCGAGCGCGCCGGCGCCACTGGCTGGCTGGCAGTTCGCACTGGGCGCCTTCGCCGTGTCCCTCGCTACCTTCATGAATGTGCTGGACTCGTCGATTGCCAACGTCGCGATCCCGACGCTCTCCGGCGACCTGGGTGTGTCGGTCGACGAAGGCACGTGGGTCATCACGCTGTTCTCCGCCGCCAACGCCGTGGCGATTCCGCTCACCGGCTGGCTCACGCAGCGGGTCGGGCAGGTCAAGCTGTTCGTGGTTGCAATCCTGCTGTTCGTGCTGTCGTCCGCGGCATGCGGCTTCGCGCCCAGCCTGCCGATCCTGCTGGTCGCGCGTATCGTGCAGGGCGCAGTGGCGGGACCGCTGGTGCCGCTGTCGCAGTCACTCCTGCTGTCCACCTTTCCGAAGAATAAGAGTTCCAGCGCGCTGTCGCTGTGGGCGATGACCGCCACGGTCGGGCCGATCGCCGGGCCGGCTCTCGGTGGCTGGATCACGGACAACTACAACTGGTCATGGATCTTCTACATCAACGTGCCGGTCGGTCTGTTCGCCGCCGCCGTGATCTGGGCGCTCTATCACAAGCGCGAAACGCCGTCGCGAAAGCTGCCGGTCGACAAGGTGGGACTCATGTCGCTGATCGTCTGGGTCGGCTCGCTGCAGATCATGCTCGACAAGGGCAAGGATCTCGACTGGTTCAACTCGCCGGTGATCTGGGCACTCACAATCGTCGCGCTGGTCGCATTCGTGTTCTTCCTGATCTGGGAGTTGACCGAGTCCAAACCGATTGTCGATCTGCGCCTCTTCAAGGGACGTAACTTCCTGGGCGGCACCCTCGCCATCTCGATCGGATACGCAGTGTTCTTCGCCAATCTCGTGATCCTGCCCACGTGGATTCAGGAATATCTCGGCTACCGCGCCGTCGACGCGGGGCTCGTGACTGCACCGCTCGGCATCTTCGCCGTGATTCTGGCGCCGGTGATGGGCAAGCTCATGCCGAGATCGGACACGCGGATACTGGCGACGCTCGCCTTCCTCTGCTTTGCAGGCGTATTCCTGATGCGCTCGTGGTACACGACCGACATCGATCCCTACACGCTCGTGTTGCCGACGCTGCTGCAAGGTATCCCGATGGCGCTGTTCTTCACGCCGCTGACGGCGATCGTCCTGTCGGGCTTGCCGCCTGAGAAGATTCCGGCGGCCGCGGGTCTGTCGAACTTCGCGCGGATTTTTGCCGGCGCCGCGGGCACCTCGCTGATGAGCACGATCTGGAACGACCGGACCATCCAGCATCATTCGCAGCTCGCCGAGCAGACCAGCTTGACCAACCCGGCCTATGTGCATGCCCTTGCCGGGATTCAGACGACGCTGCACGGAAGCCTGTTCAAGGCCCAGGCTTTTTTCGAAACGCAGATTGGCGCGCAAGCGGCGATGCTCGGATTGAACGATGTGTTCTGGCTGTCGGCAGTGATCTTTATCGTGATCATTCCGCTCATCTGGATCACACATCCCAGCAAGGATGGCGCGAAGGCTGCAGCGGGCGCGGGCGGTCACTGAGGGTAAGCAGAGGCGCGTTTCTCGGCAGCATGGAAATCGCAAAAATTCTCTTGCCAGAATCTGACTTTGCAGTTATTGTTAAAGTCATACACAATGAGGACGCGCCATGAAGCACTATACACCTGAAGGTTTCTCGCTGACCCAAAGCGTTGGTTTTCTGTTGACCAAGGCGCGCAACCTGATCACGGCGGAAATGGATACGGCTCTGAAGGATCTCGACATCACCGGTCCCCAGATGGGCATTCTCCTCGCCATGGAGCGCGGCCACGCCGCGACGCCCTTCGAGCTATCGAAGATGTTGTCCGTCGACACCGGCCTGATGACGCGCATGCTGGACAAGCTGGAAACGAAGGGATTGCTGGAACGTTCGCGCAGCGTGGACGATCGCCGGGTGGTCAACCTGGCGCTCACAAAGAAGGGCCTCGAAGTCGCGGCGGAAATTCCGAAGATCGCGCCGGAAGTGCTGAACGCGAGGTTGAAGAAGTTCACCAAGGCGGAGTTCGAAGAACTGTGCCTTCTGCTTAACAAGTTCAATGGAGAGTGAGTGCTGCGGCACTCCTCCTTTTTTTAATCATTAATCTGACAGGTCAGAAAATGAAAGCGCAGATTACCCAAACCGGCAGCGGGACCCGTGCGATAAAAACGGGGCTGTCGGTGATGCTGATGGCGGTGCTCTC
>NZ_JBNDMK010000043.1:0-33376 GCF_050436545.1 Paraburkholderia sp. GAS41 | reverse complement strand
CGTTCGGCCATCATTTCCTCGAGATTTCGCAAGCTCAGCGAGTAGGCCACATACCACCGCACGCACAGAAGTATCACGTCCAGAGGATAGTGCAGCCGCTTGAGTACCTTCGCTACGCCGGCAGGCAGGGTTTGTCTCGCAGTCGCCTTCTTCATCTCACGCTTCACTTCGGGCCAATATCAACTTCGATTTTACTCCTGCCTCCTTAGCGCGACAAAACCTCCTGTTGCACTGGTGCTGCTCATCGAGACAATCGCCGGCAGTCACGGTGCGCTGGCGGTGGGCGCACAGGGAGCCAAACTTGCGCTTCTTTCTTGGCTCATCGTAAGTGGCGCGGGCCCCATGTCGGTCGACAATCTTCTGGGGCGCGGTGTGCCATGGATTCCATTTCGCCCGATAAGGCTCACGCGTGGGCTTTATGTCTGGTTCGAACGCTATCTGGGTCCGCCTCTTCAGTTAGTCATACGTGCCGGTTTTGCCGCTTCGCTCGTTAGCTTCGTATTGCCAACGGGTTCGTGGTTGCAGAAATCGATGTTCGGCGCCACGGCGACCTCTCTTGCTCACCCAGCCTGGTGTGCGGCGGCGCTCGCGTTGGCGCTGACGCTTGGCTGCGCGACGCGCTTGGCCGCCCTGGTCATCGCGGTGATGGTGCCGCTGGCCGGTATCGCCATGTCGACCGACGACCGGCTGGCAGTCCTGCTTCTTCTTTTTGTGCTTGCGGTTGCAGGCGGTGGCGCATTTTCCGTCGATTGGCTGCTTGACCGGTGGGCGGACACCAGATTGCAGGAAGACGATTCCGCCCCGGAGGATCTGCCGCATGTCGTCGTGGTCGGGGGCGGCTTTGGCGGCGTCGCAGCCGCGCAGGGGCTGCGCAATGCGCGCTGTCGGGTCACACTGATCGACCAGCGCAACCATCATCTGTTTCAGCCGCTGCTCTACCAGGTGGCCACTGCCGCGCTGTCGCCCGCGGAGATCGCCACGCCGATTCGCAGCCTGTTCCGGCGACAGCGCAACGTTCAGGTCAGGCTAGGGCAGGTGACGGGGGTGGATGCGGTCGCGCGCGAGGTACATATTGGCACGCTATCGGTGAAATTCGACTATCTGGTGCTGGCGACGGGCGCTCGCCACAGCTATTTTGGCAAGGACGGTTGGGCGCCGTTTGCACCGGGGCTGAAGAGTATCGAAGATGCGACCGACGTGCGCAGTCGCCTGTTGCGGGCGTTCGAGGAAGCCGAAAGCGCGGCGAGCGAGATCGAGCGGGCCGCGTGGCTGACTTTCGTGATCGTCGGCGGCGGTCCCACCGGCATCGAACTGGCGGGTGCCATCGCCGAACTGGCCCGGCACGGGATGGCCGAGGAATATCGCAAGATCGATCCGGCCTGCGCTCGCGTGATCCTGTTGCAGTCGGGCCCGCGCATCCTGCCCACTTTCGCCGCTACGCTATCGGGCGCAGCAGAACGCTCACTGCGAGCGCTCGGAGTCGAGGTCCGGCTCGACACCCGGGTGCTGGGCGTCGACAGCGAGGGTGTCGACATTGGGGGGCAGCGCATCGCCGCACGCACCGTTCTATGGGCCGCGGGCGTGGCAGCGTCGCCTGCGGCTCAATGGTTGAACGGGACCGCTGATCCGTCGGGACGGCTTGCCGTGGGCGCCGACCTGTCCGTGCCGGAGCTGCAACGGATCTATGCGATCGGCGACACGGCATCCTGTCTGGGATGGCGCGGCGCAGTTGTTCCTGGTCTCGCACCGGCGGCCAAACAGCAGGGCCTGTATGTGGCCGGCGTGATCGCGGCCAGTCTTGGGGGGCGGCGCCCGCCGCCGCCGTTTCGCTACCGGCATTTTGGCAGTCTTGCCACAATCGGACGTCAGGCGGCGGTTGCCGAGATCGGCAAACTTCGCGTATGGGGGGAGCCCGCGTGGTGGTTTTGGGGCGCAATTCATATCGCCTTCCTCGTCGGCGGACGGAACCGGGCCATTGTTATTCTCGATTGGCTCTGGGCGTATCTCACCTACCGGCGCAGCACCCGGCTGATTACCGGCGATACACGGGACAAGACGATGGATTGATAGGGCGAGTCCACCGTTGATGAGGTGGTGATGGAATCCAGGGATCAACGCGTGGCACGTGCGCGTTTCGCGACCGAAGCAACTCGGTCAGAAGCCTGCCGGTATGGCCGGAGCCGACAGCTACGGCGATGTTGCGGCCATACCGACGGTTTCGAAGAATAACTGGGTGGTCTGTTCGGCTCTGTGGATGCGCCCAAACCGCATGATGTTGCCACTGCGCTCGTTAATCTCATCGCGCAGGGACGCATCGATCTGTGCCTCGGCTTGAGCGAACCATGGTCGAGCGCAACACGGCTTAAACCGCTGCAATGCAATCGATCTCGATATCGAAACGTCCGGGCCATGCGGGCACATTCACGAAAATCCGTGCCGGTGGCTGGGCGCCGAAGAACTGTGCATAGATTTCATTGACGATCGGGAACATCTAGACGGACGTGCAGTGGACGTTGCACTTGAGCACCTGATCGAGCGACGATCCGCCGGTCTCGACGCAGAGCTTCAGTTGCTCCAGCACGCGTCGGGTTTGCTGTTCGATTGGCGCATCCAGCACCTCGCCAGTCTGCGGATCGAATGGCGGCAAACCCGACACGTAAAGCGTGTCGCCGTGACGCGTGGCAACGGAGGTGGGTGCTTTCCAACGCTCGAGCCAGCTGGACAATGGTTCAACACGGATGATTTCGCGAGCCATGTGTTCCTCCTTGAGTGATGGGATGGGCGGTCATTCGGTGGCTACGTAGCCGTGGGCGCTGAGACAATACTGGGGCCGTTGGCCTGCGGCACGGCCAGTGCAATGGCTTCGAGCGTCTTCATGTCGAGCGTTTTGGAGAGCGCGCCCTGCAGGGCGGCTCATCCGTTCGGCGCCTGGAGGCTTTGTGCCATGATACGGAACAGGTTCGGCGTGAGGTTCAGTTTTCGCGACACGGGACATGGTCATTTCGCAGTGAACCGTTTCCGATTACCGGTCAGGCGCGCCGGGGCAGGAGAACCAGGTCGGCCGCTTCCTCAGCATCTTTGAGGAGCGTCCTGCGCGGCGTGCCCATCTGCGCACGCATGGTCAGCCCACGCGCCAGGTCAGTGACCTGGGTTGCGCGCGCGGCGACGGGAAAGTCAGGTGGGATTTCTCCCGCGCTGATCCCGTCCTGGAAACGACGCTCCGCCAGCGCCACGCCGCCCTCGACCGCGCTCTGCAGGAACCGCTGAACCTCAGCGTCGTTCACAAGCGGCGCGACGCATATCATGAGGCAGCCCCGGGCAGACCCTTTCTCGGTCGCACTTTCGACGGCGTACCTCAGAAAACCCGTGAGCGAGTCGCGAAGACCCTGTGGTGAGAGGAGTGCCTTCGCGGCTAATGCGCCTTTCCGTTCTGCGTACACCTTAAGGGCGCGCAAGAATATCGTCCGCTTGTCCCCAAAGACGGCATACAGACTCGGTCGTCCGACACCCATCCCGGCGACGAGATCGTCAATCGTCACTCCGTCGTAGCCTTTCGACCAGAACACCTGAATCGCCTTTTCCAGCGCCCCCGTCTCGTCGAAGCTGCGCGGTCGGCCCACGGGCCTGGTGGTATTTTGAATCATTTAGTTTAAAACTCCTTGACAACTCCTGCTGCACCAATTTATAACCGAATAGTTCTAAATTATCAAGCCGATCCTGGCCTCGCAGGGCCCTACGACTCCATCATCACCGCTTAACACGGAGACGCTCATGAAACAATCAATTGCGCTCGTCACCGGCACCACCTCAGGGGTCGGTTTTGAGGCAGCCCGCTTGCTCGCCACCAACGGCTACCGGCAAGTCATCGTCACCGGGCGCAGCTTGGCGCGGGTTCAAGAAACGGTCGCTCAGCTCGCGGCTCAGACCAGGACTCAAGTATTCACGCCGCAGGAACTGGAGCTGGACGAGCCGGCCAGCGTTCAATCCGCCCTCGCCGAACTCGTCAAGCGAGGCCAGCCGATTGATTTCCTGTGCTCAATGCCGGGTTGGTCCCAGGTAAGAAGCGGGTGATCACTGCGGCAGGCGTCGAGGCTTCTCAGGCCCCGCTCATCGGCCATCATCAATTAACTGTCGGGTTACTCCGCGCCAACCTGCTAAGTCCCAATGCGCGGATCGTTATTGCCAGCGCGGAACCCGCCCGCGGGGGCGTACCCATGTTCAAGTACACGGACGTGGACGCACTCGCTGCCAGATACCACGGAGGCGACCTGACCGCTGCTATGGAAGCCCTGCTGCGCAACGAGCCGAACGTGAAGTATGTACCCAACAATGCGTATGCCGACGCGAAGCTCATGATCGCCTGGTGGGTTGCGGCGCTGGCACGTCGACTACCCCCTGGCATGGCCGTGTTCGCTGTCTCGCCCGGTGCGGCGACCGCCACCAATGTGGGGCGAAACGTTGGCTGGGCGGTGAAATATCTAATGATCCCAATCGTGAGCCTCATTCCCGGCATGAATCAGACGCCGGAGACCGCGGCCCGTCGGTACCTTCATGCGTCGGAGTTCGGAACCGACGTCTCAGGGCAATTCTTCGCCTCGGCTAAAGGGAAGTTGACAGGCCCAATTGAGGCGCAGCGCCAATCACACCTCCTCGATGGCGCTAATCAGGAAGCCGCGTGGCAGGCCATCGTCAATGTTTCCGGCGTCAACTTGCCGAACCTCGCATCCTCTGCGCCAAGCAGCGTACAAGACAGTTCAAAACTAGCAAGACAACCCTAACGGAAGAAAGCACTATGGAACGGTATGGAGAAAAACGGGCTTTGTCGCGGTAAGGTTCGAGGGGCGACCGAGATCGATATGCGAAGTACTGCTTATATTGCGAGATCGTAGAATTGATCAGCGGCGGACGGATGGGTTCCGCGAGCGCACGTCATCTGTCCTTTGGTGATCAACTGCATCAGTTCGATGCCGGCCAGAAGGATCCGGGCACAGCGAAAAGTCTTGAACCCCAGCATGGGTCGCGTGCGTCGCTTGATCGCCCGATGGTCCTGTTCGACCAGGTTATTGAGATATCTGGACTGGCGGATCCTGATGGGCGCTTCACTATTGGCATTGATCGCTTCGAGCGCGGCGAGATTGGCGCCGCTTTTGTCGATGGTCGCCGTCTCGGGCACGCGATTCCGGGCGATCGATTTCTCAAAGTAACGTCGGGCTGCGGTCTTGTCCCGATGTGTGCGGAGCAGAAAGTCAATGGTGTTGCCGTCCTTGTCGACGGCCCGGTAAAGATACCGCCATTCGCCCTTGACGCGGATGTACGTCTCGTCCATCCGCCAGCTCTTGCCAACCGGCCGCTTGCGAAGGCGAAACGCTTTCTCCAGCACCGGCAACAGCTTGATGGCCCAGCGGTGCACAGTCGAATGATCGAGCGAAACGCCGCGCTCAGCCATCATGTCTTCAAGGTTCCGCAGGCTCAGCGGATAAGCCACGTACCAGCGCACGCAAGTCAGGACCAGCTCGAGCGGATAATGCAGGCGTTTGAGCACTCGGGCCACCGCCGGACTCAACGTCTTCATCGAGCTTTCAGTCGTTCGTGTCGTTCCGCACATCATAGCGGACCGCCTTACTGCAACAGAACCGAAAAAGATAACCTAAGGGTAACTGAAGCGTAACCGGTCACTCCGAGTTACCTTTTGAGGGCAGCCAGAATCTGCTTTTAGAATCATCCGGTTATATGGCTTTTGATGATCTAGTTACACCGGTTACCTTTCTCTTAAGGCGTTCCCGAAGCTCACTGCAAGCCTAGTCATCCGACACCAGCCTTTGGAGTTCCAACCGGGCTCAAGTTATTGCTTTTTTCTCCGATGTCGCGCCTAGCAACTGATTCGCTTCCACCAATTGCGGCGCCGGGGTGGCCGGCTACGCGAACAGACCGGTGTGTGGTCGCTCGCTCAACGCTGAGGCATGTACTATAGTTGTCCAGTAAATAACCAAGGTCGCGCCATTCGGAAAACCGGCGCGGCAAAAAATCTTTATTCGGGGGCCAAGATGAACGCACAGCCGGCGACGCAGATTGTCAACTTCAGGAGAACATCCGACTCAAGGGCTAGCGTCAAGAAAACTCAAACCGAGGAACTTGTTATTGCATTATGCGGCCCCATTGGTTCCCCTATTAAGCGGGTTGGCCAAGAAATAGCGGAAATATTGAGTCACGAATACGGATATGATGTAGAGGTCATTAGATTAAGTGAATTTCTTAGCCGGAAAGTCCCGGAAGTATTTAATGCGACTGTAGACGAATCGTCAGAATTCAAGAGAATTAATAGTCTAATTGAACTTGGAAATAAATTTCGCGGTCAGTATGGTGAGCGTGTTCTCGCCGAACTTGCAATTTACGAGATCATATTTGATAGAATAGCCGCGACGGATGCCAATAAGCCACCACAGTCTCGTCGGAAGTGCTACATAATTGATTCAATAAAAAATAATCATGAACTGGAAATATTTCGTTTAGTTTACTCTGAAATAATGTTCTTCATCGGCGTCTTCTCCTCGCCAGAACAGCGCGCCCAAAACCTTGAAGCCATGGGAATGACGTCGACGGAAGTATATACCCTGATCGACAGAGATTCCGGAGAGGAGATTGCGCACGGGCAAACGGTTTCTGATACTTTTCCCAAGGCAGATTTCTTTATTCGTGTTGAAGACAATTCTGCCGACGAGATTAAGCAAAAAGTGGGACGATTCGCAAGCCTACTATTTGAGGGAAGTGTCGTAACGCCACACATGAATGAAGCAGCGATGTACGCTGCATGGTCCGCTGCCAGTAATTCTGCTTGCCTGTCGAGGCAAGTCGGTGCCGCGATCGCGGACGCTCACGGACATATCTTGTCGGTCGGCTGGAACGATGTACCTAAATTCGGCGGCGGCCTGTATCTGTCCGACGACACAAAGGACAAGCGCTGTTGGAACAATGGAGAGAAGTGCTACAACGATCACGAAAAGACCGAACTAGCAAAACTGATCTCTGGTGAATTAATTAAATCTGGGTTTGTGGAAAAATCGAAGAAAAGCGAACTTATTGAAAATATAAAAAACAATTCGCGCCTGAAAGGCTTAATAGAATTTTCGCGGGCTGTGCATGCAGAAATGCACGCCATTATTAATGCAGGCTATATAGCTGGTTCAAAAATTGCCGGCGCAAGCCTTTTTTGTACGACATATCCATGCCATTCTTGCGCTCGCCACATAATCGCAGCAGGAATTAAGGATATTTATTATATAGAACCTTATCGAAAGAGTCTTGCAACTAAGCTACATAGTGATGCGTTAACCGAGAATTCATCCGATTTAAAGAAGGTTCGCATTTTGGCATATGAAGGCGTTGCGCCAAGATGCTTCCTCGAACTTTTTGAAATGGGCTCGACAAAGAGGAAGGAATCTGGTAAGCTAATTAAGACACAGAAGTCTAAGCGGAAGCCGAGGCACGAGAAATCGCTTGAGGCTTTGTACAAATTGGAAGCAATGGTTACGCAGTCGCTTAAGGAGCAAGGTCTAGTGAAATCGTCGGAAGGAGATGAAGATGAAAAATAAAGATGACAAGCAAGCATCTTTTGATTTTAATCGTCATTCTGCATTGTCGATTGAAACTCAAAAACCTACTTTAAAATCTTCGGCGAGTGTTATCCGAGTTGTGTTTTCGAATAACTCGCAAGCGGACAGTTCCGACTCGGTACAGGACGTCGATGCGATAAATAGACGAATCCTTGACTTGGTAAAGTAAAAGAACCGCCTTCGGGCGGTTTTTTGCTTTCCGCTCATTCGCGTCATGGCTACGCGACGGAAGTCCGACTTGTCGGTGAAAGTGATCAGGTGTTCACCCTGCGTCGCAGTGCCACTGATTCGTAAGGGCCCGCGTCAAAACGTATCACTGTGCCTCGTGAGATCCGCGCTGATCGGCTTGCAGCTTACGCTCTACCCCGCGCATCAAAACCCGCCGCACAAGCAAACCCCGCAGGCGGGGAGGGGGCAAAAAAGAAAGCCAAATGTCGCGCGGTGTCGGCCAGATAAGGCCTTTCACGTTTGGCGGCAACCGGCATATCAAAGCGCTCGCCGTTGGCTTCGTAGCTTCCCGGACGAGGTAAGCTCTTTACAGGAAGTCTTCTCTGAGGTGACCCTGCCGAACCCTTGTGCACCGAGATTTTCAGTGTGGTCTAAAGATAGAGTCACTTCGGGGACGGAGCTAAAAACATCCCCCGAAAACCGTCGCATTTCGAATTTTGACGTGGGTTGGGCCAGAAGCGGCTATTGGCTTGCGCGCATTTTCGGATGCGCGAACGTTCTCGTCCCACTGGTCAGCGGACAACGTGCAGCGCGAACTTTTCCCGATGGGCCTCCAGTTAGCGGGCCTGCTGACTACGTTCATGTTTGACCGGTGCAAGCGTCTCGACGGTTAACAGCTCGATATTCTGTTAGCAGAGTAAAGAAAGTCTTATCATCCGATGCTACTTGTCGCCCCTTCAACCGCCAGCAGTGATGCCAGATGAGTAAAAAATACACAAACATACACCGACGGCTTGCGGCTTATCGGTGGCTGCTCGCTACAGTGGCGCTCCTTCTCGGAGCGATGTGCTCGAGTGCATCGCGGGCAAATGCAGCGACAGATGTCGCGCGATGTTTGACCGACCCGAAGCAAGGAAACACGATAAAGCGACCGAGCCACCCGGAGAAGCCGGGGCGAGGGGAATCGGTCAATGAGGCAATATGCTCGGTCACAATTCAGACGTCGGGCCCGCAAGTCCCTGTGAGCGCGAGCGGTGCCTTTTCGTCCGGCGCGGCATCTACACCTGTCCCCGCGTCAAACACAAAGGGGGACTCGCAAGGGAAGGAGTGTGATTGCTCGACATTTGGCTGGCATGATGTTCTTAGGGCGACCTTCGACAAGCTGGATAAGCTAGTTTGGGCGCTGCTGATTCTCTTCGCGATCTGCTACTACGGACGTGGGTGGCTTCCTTCAGCGTTAGCCCGAGTTACAAAATTCAAAGGCGGCGGAGTCGAGTTTGAATTCAGTCCTGAACGCGCGCGCGAGGTACAAGCCTCCTTCAAGGACTCATACGCAGGATTCGTGAGTGCCGCCAAAGGCGAATATGACCGGCAGGTCGGCGCAAGAGAGCTGAATCTGAGACTTGGAGATACGCTTCGCCAACTGCAAACGAAGCATCTTTTACGTCTGCCCCGCAATTGGAGAGCGACTATTCACGTCCCGGACATTGTATTTGACGGATATCTATACCAGTTGCTTGACTATTGCCCAAGTGGAAGTGGTAGCGGCAGGCGGTTTTCGCAACGGTTCGGGATCATCGGTCGTGTTTGGCGGGAGCAGGAAAGCCTCGGCGAAGGCGACGCACTTCGACTTGGCGGTTCGCCGGAGGATACGCCGAAGGCGCTTGTGGCACACTGGGGTATGACTTGGAACGAAGCGCAAGAATCACGTTCGGCCAGGCCTTCTTTTTTGTGTGTACTCCTTCGGGGTTCTGCCTTAGAGAAGACGGGTAAGAAAAGTGCGCCCGTGGGTATCCTTTATCTTGACTCGGAAGAAGAGAATGCGTATGGCAATACTGAGGATGCTACAGGGCTTGCTCGACAGCTTGAGGGTACAGCCGAAGTTTTATCTCTGGCTTCAGATGTTGAGGCAATCATGAATCAACTACGCACTTCAGCTACCACGCTGAAAATCGATCGTTTGAATTAAGATGATGAACGAGAACTATTCGGCCGTGGCCGCTGAGTATTACGACCATAAGCTCCATCCTACATGCTACGATTTCTGCCGCTTCAGTCGGTTCTACCTTGAATCGATGCTTGCGCCAGATGATGTCGCACGACCGATTCTAGAGGTCGGAGCGGGCGACTCCGTCGTTGCCTCGATATTGAATGGGCGCAACCAAACGCTGCACGGATTGGAGATTACTGACGCCTCAAAGCAGATGCTCGCATACTCGACGAAATGGTCTTCGTTGGGAGCGCAGCTTCGGGTTGCACCTGCTGACGAACTCGATCGGCCTGACCGTAGCACAGCACTCATCATCGCCAGCCTTTGTGATCCGTACAACACGCCAAAGTTTTGGATTGAAGCTGCACGTGTTTTAGAAGAAGGTGGACGCATTATTGCCACGATCCCGTCATATAGGTGGGCTACCCGGTATCGTGGTGATCGACACATCTCGACTGCAGAATTTGTTTTGACGAATGGTCAAAAGGTGCGTCTTCCGTCGTTTATTTTCGATCTGCGATCGCAACTTGATATATTCGAAAGCGCGGGCCTGCATCTAATCAATTTTTTCGACGTTGGGCCTGCTGAATCCGGATTGGAGATCACTTCTCCCAAGTTGAATGCGCCTGATGAGACAAATCTATCCGTGATATGGGGATTTTCAGTTAAAAAAAATACCAATGGCATTATATCTTAGACGCCGGCGCCGAGCGTTGAGGCAGTCCTAGCACAAGGGACGCAAAATCATTCAGACGGGAATCGAGTTTTCGACAATCCATGTCATCGGATTTAATCACGTGTATCGGGATGGATGTCGGTAAAACGTTAAGCTGATGATAAATCTGTGCGTTCAGCGCAGACAAATAATCTTGCGTAACGTTCTTTTCCTGAGGACGGTTTCGGGCTTTAATCCGGTCCAACTGAGTTTGTAAGCTGCATTCAACATGAATGATCGCGTCTAATGGAGAGAGGTGCGCGTAGAGATGCGAATATAGTTTTCTCATGGTAGATGAATGATCTTCATCTTTCAAAAGATCGGCATACGCCAGATCCTGAAAGACGGCGTAGTCACAGATAATTATCTTGTCTGGTGAAATCGATTTCATGTCACCGGTATGTTGCGCAAGAAAGCATATGTTTTTCTCAGTTACATAACGAGCCGGATCGTTGTAGAACTTTTCCCAGAAAGGATTGGCTGTAAAGTTTTCGAGCACCAACTCCACCTCGGGATAGACCAGCGCGAGCGACTTCGCCAAAGTCGTCTTGCCAGCGGCTATCCCACCGCAAATTTCTACTCTCATTGGTCAATCTCCCCTAGAAGCTTTGACTGAATGGCAGCATACATCGACTACCTACCGCGCGCGACCAACGCCGCGTGAGACGTCATCGATGAAGCAGGGTTTACTCGGCATTGTGCCAATCGCTGACGGCAGACTGGAACCGTCGCCGAGTTCGCTATACCGTACGACGTCGACCCGCATCAGAGAACGGCGGCAGCAAGCGCGATCCGCTCGCCGCTTCCTTAAAAACACACCGAAGCAGACACAGGCTGGCAGCCGACACAGATTTTTCTTGCCCTTCTATCTGTCGTTTACTATCGTTAATAATCAAATGGTGACTAACATGACAGAATACGACGGATGGCTCTCTCTTGAAGAGACCGCGACCTACTTGGGAATGGGTAAGACCGCACTGTATGCGATGGCGCGTGAGGGCCGTATCCCGGCACGGAAGATCGGCAAGAAATGGATCTTTGAAAAAATTGGGCTCGATCAGTGGGTGCGCACCGCTCGGCCAATGCAGTCGTTTTTCCTTGACACTGATTTCACAATCGACGGAAACGACCACCTCCGCGACCCGCAACGCGAAGGCTATTTGCGCACCTATGAGTTCTTCCGGGCCGGGAAGAATAAGGCGATCCTCCAAATACCGGTCGGTTGCGGCAAGAGCGGCCTAGCGTCTCTGCTGCCGTTTGGACTATCCGCAGGCAGAGTCATTGTTATCGCGCCCAATCTCACCATCAAGGACGGTCTTTACGAAGCGATGGACATCACCAACCGCCAGAAATGCTTTTGGCGGAAAGCGGGTGTGCTGAGCGCTGACCAGATGTTGTCCGGGCCGTTGGCCTGCACGCTTGATAGCGGCAATATTTCGATCGCGACAAAGTCCCACATCGTCATCACGAATGTCCATCAGCTCGCAACCAACGTCGATAAATGGTTGACTCAATTTCCCGATGACTTTTTCGACATGATCATCGTGGACGAGGCACACCACAGTGCGGCGGCTAGTTGGCAGAAAGTCATCGAGCGCTTTCCAAACGCAAAGGTCATCCTGCTCACGGCGACCCCATTTAGAAGCGATCGCCAGGAACTCGATGGCGAGTTGGTGTTTCGGTATCCATTCCGAAACGCTACTCTGAAAGGCTATATCAAGCGCCTAAAGGCGAGCTACGTCGCTCCGTCGACCATTGAGCTCGGTTTTTCGGATGCAGGCGGCCGAACGTACACCTTGGAAGAAGTGCTGAAGCTCAAGGAGGAAGAATGGTTCAGCCGCGGCGTGGCGCTGGCCAGGCTTTGCAACAAACACATCGTCGATAGCAGCCTGCAGAAGCTTGAGGAGCTTCGGCAAAGCGGGACGCAGCACCAACTCATCGCTGTTGCATGCTCTATTAACCACGCGCGAGAGATCCGTTCGCTATATCAAGAGCGCGGCTTCAACGCTGACGTTATCCATAGCAAGCAGACGGAGGATGAGCAGGCCGCCATTCTCGCAGCCCTACGCAATGGGTCGCTCGATTGCATCATCCAAGTGCAGATGCTGGGCGAGGGATTCGATCACCCCAAGTTGAGCGTTGCAGCGATTTTTCGCCCGTTCCGGTCGTTGGCTCCATACATCCAATTTGTCGGGCGCATCATGCGGGTCGTTGTGCAGAACGATCCGAGTCATCCCGACAATGTCGGCCATATAGTCACCCATCTGGGGATGAATCTCGACGAACGCCTGAAGGAATTCAAGCAGTTCGAGAACGATGACCAAGCCTTTTGGGACAAGGTCATTGGGGGCGATGAACCAGAAGTGCCTCAAGGGGTGCTCGACGGTGCCGCGCGCCTCCGTGCCGGCGATCAGGTCGTGGTCCATGGAGAAATTGTCGATTCTCTATGGGAGGAAGATTTCACGTCAGTCGAGGACACGCAGATCGTGGCCGACCTCCGCGAACGTTTGAAACTCCTCGGCCTCGACGACAGCAAAGCTGAGGAAATGGTTCGGCTCGCGCAGCAGTCTCCCTTACGCAAGAATTCTCCCACCGAGCCCTTCATGGTCCAGCCGCAACGGGAGTGGGAAGAGGCCAGGAAACGGATGCAGGAGCAGGCCAAGCGCCTCGCGAATGTATTGCTGAACCACGTTGAGCTCAAGCTGACCGGCAACGAAATGGTCTACAAATACAAATCCCTGAAGCTCACTGGGAGGAACAACTACATCTGCGCGCTGATGATGGTGAACAAGGAAATGGAGAAGCGCCTAGGTAAAGAGAGGCAACAGGCCACCACGGAAGAATTCCGCTCCGTCCTCGATAATCTGGATGATCTGCTACAAGTGCTTGTAAGGCGTGTTCGCAAAGCAAAGGCGGAATATGACAAAATCGACTCCTAAAGGGCGTACGCCTTCGCTAATTGGAGGTACCAACGGCCGCCCCAAAAGGGTCCCCGTCAAGCGCCTCAGCGAATGCTATCGCTGCCACGATGATCTCGTCGCGGGAACGACCTGTATCGAAATTCCAAAGCTTGGGGCCTATTCGACTGATCGGCGTGTGTGCGCCGCGTGCTTCCAACTTATTCTGCGTCAGACAGACGATGACCTTGCCGAAATAAGGAATCTTTAAGCGCCATCTACGCGGATGATTCCGTTCGCTTGATAGCATATTCACTCGCGATGCGCTTCGCGTGGCACTGCTCGGATGGCTTGATCAATTTGCGCCGCTTCCAGAGCGCAAGCTGTGTTTCGGCTACGGCGACGATTGAGAGTTG
This sequence comes from Paraburkholderia sp. GAS41, assembly GCF_050436545.1. Lineage (NCBI taxonomy): Bacteria > Pseudomonadati > Pseudomonadota > Betaproteobacteria > Burkholderiales > Burkholderiaceae > Paraburkholderia > Paraburkholderia sp. GAS41. Next base: position 19,580 of record NZ_JBNDMK010000043.1, on the reverse strand, counting down.
TTGCTCGATCTGGTTGAGGATTTGCCACCCGGCTGGTTAGCATTTCGCGTCGGGGAAATGCTTGGTTTCGCGCGGATGGAGGACTACTACCGGTTTTGTCGCGCTAAGGAGGCAGGAGTAAGATCGAAGTTGATATTTGCCCGAAGTTAAGCGTGAGATGAAGAAGGCGACTGCGAGACAAACCCTGCCTGCCGGCGTAGGGAAGGTACTCAAGTGCCTGCACTATCCTCTGGACGTGATACTTCTGTGCGTGCGGTGGTATGTGGCCTACTCGCTGAGCCTGCGAAATCTCGAGGAAATGATGGCCGAACGTGGTTTCGAGGTCGGCCATTCGAGCGTGCATCGCTGGGTGATCAAACGTAAGCGCACGATTTCGCACACCTAGCTTCCGTTATTGATAAGGCTCACGATTGCGTCCGCAACCCAACCTTGCGGACGCAATTCATGACAGAAGATGACCTGAGCTTTTTGCCTTTGCGTGTGACGCGCGTTGGTGTCGGCGGTAAGCGAAGCTTCGACCCGGCGGACAAACGACAGCTGATCGAAGCCTGTCTGCGGCCAGGCGCCTCACTATCGGGCCTCGCCCTTAAGGCTGGCGTGAACGCCAACCAGTTGCATAAATGGGTCCAGGCGCGTGAACGCCCCGGGCCCCCGGTCGGGCACAACGGGCCAGTTGCCTCGTCGGCGTTTGTTCCGGTGGTCGCGATCGACGCGCCGACAACGGTCATGGCGTCCGCGCCCGCGTCGCACCGCGCCACCGGAGCAGAATCATCCTGCGTTTCGCCACGCTCAACACGGCCGGCACGGCTGTCGGCTCACCTGCCCAACGGCGTGAAGCTTGAGCTCGAATGTTCATCTGACGACGTGGCAATCGTAAATGCGATAGTTGTCGCATTGGGCGCGCGCTGATGTTCCGCTTCGAGGCGGACCTGACGGTCTTCCTGCATCGCGAACCGATCGACTTCCGGGCCGGCATCAATAGTCTCGTGACGCTTGTCGAGCAGTCCATGCAGCTCGATCCGTTTGCACGCGCCGTGTTCGCCTTCCACAACCGCAAACGCAACCGGGTCAAACTGCTGTTCTACGATCGCAACGGTTTCTGGATGATGTTAAGGCGCCTCGAGGAAGACCACTTCGTATGGCCACGCCGGCAGCAGACCGTAGTCAAGCTGACGAGCGAGCAGTTGCACTGGCTCCTGGAGGGCATCGACATTGATGCTGTGCGCCGCCATCCGGTGCGGTCGTACCATCACGCCAGCTGAGCATTGGGCGTCGCAGGTCAGCAATAACTGGCCGGCCTGTTACAAATTCCCGTAAACCCATAGCGGGCGACACTTCGCTATCGTGGAGGCATGCACGAGGACGACTTCTCCCGATTGCCGCCGGCCGCCCAGGCCTATATCCGTGAACTCGAGTCACGCAACCGGCAGCTGGGCGAACGGATCACGCAGCTCGAAGAACAGTTCCGTCTCGCGCAAAGCAGGCGCTTCGCGCCGAGCAGCGAGAAGCTCCGGGATCGCGTCTTCGATGAGGCCGAACAGATCGCCGCGACCGAGCCCGACGATGACACCGACGGCACCGAAGACACGTTCGCACTGCCCGATACTGGCCTGCCGGATGCACCTGGGCCGGCGCGAAGCAGGCCCGGACGCAAACCGCTGCCGGCACACCTGCCACGCCAGCGTATCGAATACGACCTGCCGGAAGACCAGAAGGTCTGTCCGTGCTGCGCGCAAGCGCTGCACCGCATGGGCGAAGAAGTCAGCGAACAGTTGCATATCGAGGTGAAGGCATCGGTACTGCAACACGTGCGTTTCAAGTACGCATGCCGCCACCGCGAACGCCATGCCGAGCGTACGCCGGTGATCACCGCGCCGATGCCAGCGCAGCCGTTGCCAGGCAGCAATGCCAGTGCGGCGATGATCGCCACCGTCACAGCGGGGAAGTACGTCGACGGTACGCCGCTGTACCGGATGGCCCACGCGCTGGCTCGCGCGGACATTGAGGTCAGACGCGGCACGCTGGCGAACTGGATCATCCGGCCCGCAGAGCTGCATTACAGCCGGCTGTACGACGCACTGCGCAGGACACTGTTGTCGCAGCCGCTGATCCACGGTGACGAGACAACAGTGCAGGTGCTCAAGGAGCCCGGCAAGACCGCGCAAGGCACATCGTATATGTGGGTTTACCGCAGTGCCGAAGACTGTCCGGAACCGGTGGTGCTGTTCGACTACCAGCCGGGGCGCGGGCAGGAATATCCCCAGGCGTTCCTCGCCGGCTATGAAGGTCTCCTGATGACCGACGGCTATGCCGCCTGGCGCACGCTCGAAGGCGCGACGCACTTCGGCTGTCTGGCGCACGGCCGCCGGGTCTTCGTCGACGCCCTCAAGGGCATGAAGAAACCCGGCGGCCGTGCCGCGCAGGCACTGGAGTATTTCAAGGCGCTGTATCAGGTCGAGACGCTGGCCAAAGACGATCTGCCGGAAGGCGAAACTCGGGACGCCTACACGTACCGGCTGCGCCAGCAACACAGCGTACCGCTGCTGGCGTCCCTGAAGGCGTGGCTCGATGAACAGGCCCCACAGGTCCTGCCCGAGAGCCTGCTGGGAAAGGCGATCAGTTATACGCGCAATCAATGGGATTACCTGAGCCGCTACGTCACCGATGGGCGCGCCCCCGTTGACAATAACGTGATCGAGCGCGACATCCGGCCCTTCTGCACAGGGAGAAAGGCCTGGCTCTTTGCAGACACGGTCGCGGGTGCGAAGGCGAGCGCCATGATCTACAGCCTGATGCTCACGTGCCGGGCGTGCAACGTCGAACCTTATGCATATCTCTTGCATGTGCTTACCGAGCTGCCGCAAAGGCCGCCCGAAGCAGACATCACCGATCTTCTGCCGTTCAACTTCGCGATGCGACCCACTTCGACGCGAACATCCGCTTGACGCGATTCGTGTCGGCTTACGGACAGCGCACAGCATAGGTCCCGGCACGCAGCACGGCAGGCGCAGTCGATTGCGACGCCAGGCGATAATCAAATTCCGCCTGCGTCCATACGATGCTTTGCACAAATCCATGACCAAGTCCTACACCATCTACACACTTCACGCGCAGATCCGTGACATCGAACCGCCCGTCTGGCGACGGATCCACGTCGACGGCAATATCACCTTGCGCAAGCTGCATCACATCCTGCAAGCCGCCTTTGGGTGGGCCGACTCGCATTTGCATGACTTCGAGATCGACGGGCGGACGTACGCGATGGGCGATAACGACAACATGCTCGATCTGTTTGCTGAAGATCCCGAAATGGTGGATGACCGCAAGGCGCGGTTATACAGGATTGCATACCCGGGACACCGGTTCCTCTATCGATATGACTTTGGCGATGACTGGCATCATGACATTCACGTGGAAGAAGTCACTCAAACGGACCATGAGCCGCACAGCGAGGCGTGGATTGGTGCTGGAGAACGTGCCTGTCCGCCCGAGGACGTCGGTGGCACCTACGGATATGCAGAAATGTTGCGCGTTCTGAGCCTGGAGCCAGACAGCGACGAAGCGAAGCGTTATAGAACATGGGCGGGCGACGACTTCGATGCCGACCTGTTCGACCGACGGGCAGCCAACTCGACGCTGCTGCGCATGGCGTGGAACAACTGGGGCAAAAAGTAGACAGGCTTGACCCCCTGTTCTCCGATGCATCTGACGATCCGGTGTGCTTTAACTAGCGCTTACGATCAAACTTGTACCGTTGTTCGAGAAAGCCTTTCGCAAGCACAAACGTCCGGTCGGCAAGAGCTGGAGGATGGATGAAACCTACGTCAAGGTAGGCGGCCAGTGGAAGTACTTGTACCGCGCGGTGGACAAGGCCGGCAATACGGTCGATTTCCTGTTGCGGGCGCATCGCGACAAGGCGGCAGCACGCCGTTACTTCGAGAAAGCCATCGAGCGGAACGGGACGCCCGAGACCGTGACCATGGATAAAAGTGGGGCGAATCTTGCCGCCCTCCAGGCCATCAACGCTGAGCGGGAAACGCCCATCAAGGTCCGGCAGGTCAAGTATCTGAACAACATCGTAGAGCAGGATCATCGGGCGATCAGACGCCGAAAAAAGGACAGCGGCGTCACCCGAACCGCTGCCGATCAGTTCTATTCGTTGGTGGTGTAGGGACTCCTTATCTTCGCGGAATTTTCTTGCATTGCCGCCGTTATCGCGACACAACCGCGTTCACTCAACCTTGCGCCGCCGTTTAGTGCCGGATTTGCACCGCCGCTAACACAGCGCCGATCACCGCGGCTAACACCTTCGCCAACAAGCTTGGGGGACCGGGACGCATAGCTGCGCCATCCTGCCCGAGTGTCTACTGTTGCTTGTCAAATTGCATCGCATCTCCGATGGCGATTTTGCCGTGACGGTTTCAGCGGGGAGGTGCAGCAGAGATCTTGATATTCAAGCGGACGAAGGTCAATTTGCTGACGCGCCGCACGCCGAATTAGGCTGTCCGCTCATTAACTCAGTATGCGCCGAAGATCCGGTCGAGTGCCGCGAGAATGGCCTCAGGGTGATCGGAAAGCGAACCGATGCACTTGCCAAGAGCGTTCAAGGGGACCGCGCTCATGGCAGGCGTATCGAGGAAACATTGTTCGCTGTGAACTGCAAATACGGGAAGCAGATCGGATGGCTTTCCGGAGAAGGCGAGATGTCTGACAGGCCGCAAAGGAATCACGATGCGCGTCGGCAAAATGCCGACATGGCTGCTTTGCACGTCGAGCAGGTAAGGTGCCAGCTTGCGCGTCTCAATGTCGGGGTTCGCGTAGAGATCAAACCTAGCCATTAAAACATCCTATATTTCGCGAGCGGTAGCCCGTCGCGATCGACCATCGCAGTGTACGCGGCGATCAGTTCGGCGTTTTCCTCCGCCCAACGACGGGCCTCCGCCTCCTGGATTTCTTCACGCACGCCACGCTCACTCGCGCGCGAAAGATTGATGCCAAGCTGCTTGGCCCGCTCAAGCACCTCGGGCGGCAAGGTAACGTTGGTGGATTTACGCGGTCGAACTTCGAGTGCTTTGCCCATGTGCGGCTCCATGTTGCATATCATGTGCATTATGCTGCACAAGTTTGGCCGGTCGCAACCGTGTCGGCCGCTGGCAGATCAGCGCCAGACCAACATCGGCCAATTGGGTGACGAAGATCCAATAGCTGACCCTATTAAGCACCAGCCAATTTCATTTGACATGACATAATTTGGCCCTTTTTATTACTGACGCCACGTTTGCGCGTTGGCGCCCTTTGGACCCGTAGGCTGTCAACGCCCGAGATTGCCCGAGGCTGTCGGTGCCCGGATAATGAGCGCTGATCAACGGCAATCGTAGAGAGCGCATGACCGACAATCTGCCCAACGATTCGTGGGCGACGACTACAGGCGCTGGCTCGCTGAACTCAAACAGAGGGTCGAGCGATCCCGACTCCGCGCAGTCACCAATGCGAACCGCGAACTCGTGACGCTGTACTGGCAGATTGGCCGGGAAATCCTGGATCGTCAGCATCGACAGGGGTGGGGCGCTGGAGTAGTGGACCAGCTTGCCCGGGACCTGAAAGCCGCGTTTCCCGACATGCGCGGTTTTTGCCCGCGTAACCTGAAATATATGCGCTCGCTGGCGCAGGCCTGGCCGGACGCGGAATTTGTGCAGCAGCCTGCTGCACAATTGCCTTGGTTCCATCTCTGTACCTTGTTGGACAAGGTCAAGGATCCGGGGCAACGAACCTGGTATGCCGGCAAGTCGCTTGAGCACGGCTGGTCGAGGCAGGTGCTGACGATGCAGATCGAGACAGCGGCCTACACGCGAGCCGGCAGCGCCGTGACGAGTTTCAGGGAAACCTTACCCCGCAACAGTCCGATCTCGCTCGGGATGCGCTGAAGGACCCCTACATCTTCGACTTTCTCGGCCTTACTGAAGATGCACAGGAACGTGACATCGAGCAGGCTCACCAGTCACATCACCCGGTTCCTTCTTGAGTTGGGAGCGGGATTCGCGTTTGTAGGGCGGCAATACCGGCTGGACGTCAGCGGCGACGAATTTTTCATTGATCTCCTGTTTTACCATCTGAAATTGCGCTGCTATGTGGTCGTGGAACTGAAAACAACCTCGTTCCGTCCAGAGTATGCGGGCCAGCTTAACTTCTACCTGTCTGCGATTGATGCGCAGGTGAAAGCGCCGGATGATCAACCCACGATCGGCTTGCTCCTGTGCAAGGAAAAGAACCGGCTGGTCGCGGAATATGCGCTGCGTGGGGTCGCCAAGCCAATGGGCGTGGCCGAGTATCAGCTGCTTCGACAGGTGCCCGAATCACTGGAAACAACGCTGCCGTCGATCGACCTGATCGAAGCAGAGCTTCGGCCAGATCTTCCCTACGTTTGATTCAGGCGCGCCCGTAGGTGCGCGAGTGACCGAATATTTCGCGGTCATCCAGCCTTTATTTGACATAAAAAGAATTGGCAATGTTTTATGCGGATGTTTAAATGTTGATTCTTGGCACCTATGGTGTGGTGTTGCGTTGGTTTGGTTTTTCAGGTTTTGTTATATTTCAACGGGTAAGGCGGCCGACTTATCCACAGGATATCCACTTTTTGGATGTTTCCTGTTGCGTACCCAAAGCGCTTGCGTTTGTTGCGTCGATACCTATCTGGAGACGCAACAGATTTATAGCAGCGAACGTGATACTGCTATCCTCGGTGTTGCGTCTCCATCTACGGTTTTCATGTGTGCAACCTTACTGGCGTGCAGCAAAGGCTCGGCGGGAGATTGATATGGAGTTGTTGTCTGGATCCTTCGCGTTGGCGAAGCTGTAGCCGCTTGCCTGGTGTATGGCACCGAATTCGAGTCCACGCTTTGTGCACTGTTCCTTAAAGCTCTCAACGTCTTGAACGTCGAATACGAGCTTTATACAGGCTTGTCCTGACTTCACGCCCTTGCCAGCCTTGTGAACCATGATCTTGATACCGCCATGCGGCGCGACGAGTTCGGCGATGCGGCCGTCGTCATCCAGTTCGCATGTAAACCCGAAGTGCCGCTCATAGAACTCGCAGGTCTTTTGCACATCTTTCGCATACAGCAATATCCGATTGAGCGATGGTCCCATCCCTTCCTCAACTGTAAGTGACGTTCGCGTTAGCGTAACACCTAGCAGGCTGCGGAAATACCCGAAGCAATCACGGGCGGCTTTCCTCCCGAAGGGGAAGCTGGAGTCGTTTTTTCCACCATCCGGGAATTGATTGTCCGATTCCCGTCTCTGGTGGCTAGTCGGTGCCTTTTTTAGCCCCGATTTAGCTTATTGCGCCACCTGCGGACGGATTTGCCCCAAAGTGCGCATGCGGACCAGGTTGTACGCTGCCATCGTCAGCACAAACATCTGATCCACTTTCTTCAACCCGCGCACCATCACCTGACGCATGCCGCCAACCGTCTTGGCCCAGCCGAAGCCTTGTTCGATCAGTTTGCGCTTTTGCTGCGAGATGGCGTAGCCCTCGCTTTGGGCAATCGCCTTCGGTACCGCAGATTGGCGCCCTGAATTGTTCTGCGCCACATGCGGCGTGACCTTCATGTCCACACAGGCTTCCACGAACTCCTGGGCGTCATAGCCCTTGTCAGCTCCGAGCGTAATCTCACGCGCCGGGTCATCGAGCGCCTGTCTGGCATCGTTAATCATGGCCTTGGCGGCTTCGCGCTCGGCATAACCATCAGCGATCGTCACCACGGCACTGGCCACCAGACCGTGGCGGTTGCCCGCAGAACAGAGTAGTGAGTTCCCCTGCCTAGATTGCCCACGGGGCGCGTTTCATCGTGCAGGGTCTGGAAGAAGGGGCAATAGGACATGTGATACCTCCTTTCGGGAGAGAGGCGGCTTCCACCGCAGAACCGCAGCCATTTCGTGGCTGAGGGGATCATGCAAACATTGTCACGCCAACTAGACAGTCATCGACGCTTTGTTTCTCCCCGGCGCTTCAGACTCTCCGCCGGCATTGGAGATACGGTTGCTTCTGGTATCGCGCCAAGCTCCGCAAGTTTGTCCCGTGCGTCGCGATACTGTTCATAGAACCTGGCCCACTTGCTGAAGCCACCGAGTTCGCCGACGGCGCGCAACATCGCAAGGTGGGAAGCGGTCAGTAGTTGCACAGTGGCTTCGAGTTCTGCAATCCTGATGTCCTTGTCGGCCAGCGAGGCCGCGGTATCGGCGCCGGAGCGTTTCGCAACGCGGCCTCGCCAGCGCCGGTATTCGGCTTGCCGCTGCTGATATTCAGCGAGCAGCTTGCTCCGGGATTCGCTACGAGTGATCGACGACGCCGCATTAATGGATGGGTGTAACCGGGCAACAGCGCGTGCGGTGATATCTTCGTCCTCAGCCAGCAGCGTTTCGAGAATCTCACGCATCTGGTCGTCGTCGCTGGACGACGTGGTCTCGTTCAGTTCAATCATCAAGTACTCCGCGTTGCCGGGGCAGTGACAGGTCAACGCCGTCAGGGAAGGGGCGTTCGCCCGCTGGTGTGGCAAGAAGCTTCTGTACGCCGGTCAGCCGCTTCTCTGGTGGTCAAGCTGGTTTTGCCAGCCGATGCTGGTCGATGGTCTGGCCTTGATCGACTCGAGGGCAAGCTTGAACTTGCCCTCGAGCCGGATCAGGTTCTGCCGGTTCTCCGGCAGATCGGTGGCCGACAGATGGCGGCAGTCCGCAAAGCATTCGAGATGTTTGGGGCAGGGATCGACCGTAAATGAATTCAGGCAATGTCCATACGGTGTGGCATGGAAACCGTCCGCTTCGGCACGAAGGTACTCGTACGCGGCAGTGTCGCCCTCTGTTACCTGGATGCGCCGGAACGCGTCCACGATCGGGCCATTGGCCTTACCGCCCTTGATGAGCCTGGCAACCGTGCTGGCTTTTTCACCGAGCATGATCTCGATGTCCTGCGGGATCTCGATCTGGTCCAGATCTTCTGCGAGGCTGCGATGGTCGTACTCGTAACTATGTGCGACGCTGCGCCGGTTGAAGCGCTTCGAGATGATGGTGTCGGCGACACCCAGCCGGAACAGCTCAGTGTTTTGCAGATGACGCAGCATGTGCGACTCGATCTTCAAGGCACGGTCTTCGTCGGTCTGTCCGTATTTTTCGAACAGCGACGGGAGGTCCTTGGAGTCACCGAGTGCCTGTCCAATGAACGTCGGATCAGGACGGTTAACCGACATGTAGCGGGTCACGTCGCACAAACCGTCGTTGCGCTCTTCGACAAGCGAGCGCTTGGGCTGCACGAACAGAAACTCCCACGGCTGAACGACGCCGACCGCAAGCGGCAATGGTGTGGTGTCCGACACCTTCGTTGGCGTTTTGAGCCGGATATGCTCTTCGAGTTCTCCAACGTGCAGATGCGTCGCGTGCCATTCCATACGTTCAAGAAGGCTAACGGGAGAGCCGTTCCCATGGCGGAAGCGCATGCCAGTCTTGCCCTCGCGCATCGCTTTTACCAGACGGTTTCCGAACTGATAGACGGCCATGTTCAGTGTAAGGTCACCGCTGCGGCGTCGTTCCATCTGATAGCCGTACAGCTCAACGAGTACCGCCGGATCGAAGTCGTCACGGTAGCGCTCGATGAATGGTTCCTGCCCAATATCCAGCCAGAACGGGTTACCCATCAACCGCGTATAGATTTCGATGATGGGCACGAGGCTGTCGGCCGGGTACCACGGAAGCAGACGCCCCGTCTCGCATTGCAGCTTCAGCGTCGCGCGTAGCGGAGCTGTGAGCTTCGCGACATGGTCGAGCGTCTCTGTCAGCAGGACCCGGAACATGTCGGGAACAGGCTGCGTGTTTTCACGCAGGAAGCGGCTGTCCGACTCGTCGTCCTGTTGCTTTTCCGCGAAGTGCCGGGCCATCAGCGACGTTGAGATGCCACCGGCTTCGCCGGCAGGCCGCCCCTTTGAGTCCAGATACGTCCGCTCGCGCTTCCAGTCGACCGGCAACAGGGCAGCTTCGCCCGCACGCATGCCAGTCACGATCATTGTGCGCACGGCGGCGAACCGCAGATCGTCCATGAACGTCCGCGGCTTCTCGGTCATCACGATCCGGGTCAGTTCCCAGAACGCCCGGCGTTCGGGTAGCCGCTCCTCGTTTTTGCGTGCCTCCAGGTCGGCGCGCAACTCGTCCTGCGACCAGGTATGTTTCGCCTTGATCGCGCTTTTCGTACGCATGCGCGTACTGTCTAGCGACGGATACAACTGCCCCACATCGCAGAGGTGTTGGGCATCAAGAATCACCTTGACGATACCGATGACCAGATCGCCAAGTTTGCCGCTGGCCTGTATCGCTGCTCCAATGCGAATCGCGATACGGAGATCATCAACGGTTAGCTGCCAAGGATCCTTTTCCACGCATGTTGCAACCACCCGGAGCGGTCGCGCGATGTGTTGCATGACATGTCCGGTGGTGTTCCGTTTGAACAGTAACTGTTCGGTAACGGATGCCTTGATCAGATCCTGCCAGGCCAGCGAGAGGGGTCGCCGGGGCAGTGGCGCCAGGCTCTGCTCAGCGCGCTCCGCATTGATGATCGCGAGCGCCTTCGCATCAGGTCCAAGATCTCGCAGGTAAAGGGTCGGCGGCGGTACGTCGCCGGCAATGACAGTAAGGTTCCAGCCGACGCCGTCGCATGCGGCACCTGTTTCGTCGAGAGGCATGTCCCACGACAGCCGTTTCTCATGGGCCAGCATTTTGCCCAGTTCAATGAACGCAGAGTAGTGTGGATTCATCGGTTGTCGGCTTCCAGTTCTTCGATGACTGTCTGTATCTCGGCGATCGTGCGTTGCAGTTGCAGGTAGGCCGGCGACCTGGTGTCGCCGCGGGAACTCTGGTCGAAGAAGATCACCACTTCACGCATCTCGGCCAGCACGCGCTCATGCATCGCCTTGTCGTGCAGGGGCATGAATTTCCTGCATCCATAGCACGATGTGACCGGGTTGTAGGGACAGGCGGGCTGGCCCGATTTGCAGCCCCCGATACCGGCAATCGGAATGCCGTGAGGTACACCGGCAATCTGCTGCTCACCTTTAAGAAGGGTGAGCTCTTCCGGGGAGATGAACCGGTCGTGTGCAATTTTCGCCACGCGTCGATATATGTCCGACGCGCCGAGAGCACGGTTGACACGCTCCGCATGGGTCGCTGATGTCTCGTAATACACGAGTCCTGTTTGCACGTTCGAATGGCCCATAAACTCGGCGAGCTCTTCGTGGCTTGCGCCGGCATCAACGAGTCTCTGGGCCGCCGTGTGGCGCAGGTCTGTTGCTGTACCGAGGTCTTCGGAGTCGATCAGCTTTCTGACGAGCGCGGCAATGCGGGTTCCGGCTTCGTAGTTCGATTCGACAGCAAAGAAATGCCCAGCACCAGCGAGACCTTCAGCCGTTCGTCGGGCCTTTAACGCAACGAAGATCGGAGCCCACTCGCGCTTGACCCGACGCGTAAGCGGTTTTCTTTTCGAGTTGCTTTTCTGTTTGGCCATATGGAAGGTTAGATGAACCGTCGGCGGTTCACCCGGTACGTCCTCCCAGATACGTACATTTCTCATGGTCAGCATCGCGATCTGAAGGAAATCGACGCGACGGCGGACATGGCCCTCGGCAAGAATCGCACGTCGGTCAGCACGCTGTGCTCGGTCATGAGGATCACGATCACCAACATGATGTAAATCGCCATGACGACGGGATCCGTGCGTTTTGCTTCACCATTGACGATCCCGTCCCGAGCCATGTGCTGGCGGAATGGCTTGATGTGCTGCTATCGCTGATGGGGCCGTCAATGCTACGTATCAAGGGGATCCTGAATGTGCGGGGCGTAGACAGCCCCGTCGTCATTCACGGCGTCCAGCACGTTTTCCATCCGCTGGTCGAGCTCGATGCGTGGCCAGACGACGACAGACGTTCGAGGATCGTTTTCATCACCCGTTCTGTCGAGCGCGAGACAATCGTGGCAACCTTCCGACTCTTCACTGAGGCCGCAGCGATACGGGCGCAGGATGAGCGCGCCGGGTGAACCGATGCCCCGGCCACGCTGCATATCACAACCCGCGCCCGGAAAAGGGGGCGCCGCCAACGGGATTGCAGGAGGTGGTCACAATGTATGCCTGCAGTCCCACGGTGCGCCGACACGTGACCCAGAAAGGTCCGCAGCCGATACTGTTCGATGCGTCCGCACCACTGCTTCGCACTTTGCCAGCTGGTTTGCCACGTCGTTGTGCGGATCGATGTCGACGGGCGGACCAACAAGTTCGCCCGTTGCCGGGTTGCGCTGGTCCGCAGCGTCACTTCGCGTCCTGCCTCTGGCAGGGCGTCGTTACGTTAAAGTCGGCGTGAGCCCGCCGGCGAGCAGCAGCGCTGTCTGAAGCGCGGCAAACACAACGATTGCGATGCCGCCAAGCAGTGCCATGGTTCGCTGCATGCGTGCAATGCCCACGCGGTAGCGTATTCCGATGCGTCCAGCTACGCGGTTCAGGCCAGCCGCACCAAGACCCACGAGTGAGACCGTCACGGTCACGCCTAGCGCCATCGCCAATGCGGCTGAGATGCCCGCTTCCGGTACGTGCGCGCCGGCGGACACCACTAGCACGAAGATTGCACCCGCACATGGCCGCATGCCCGCACCCAACCCGGTCAGGAAGATCTGCGATCGCATCCAGTTCATATGCCTGAACGGCATTATCCTGATCTGCGCCGGCTGACGGAGCGCGGGGTGCGAGCGTATCGTCAGCCGGTTGCCGAGATATTCGCGATCTTGGTCAGCCTGGCCGTCCTGAACATTCGGCCGTCGTGGTATCAGCACGACCTTGCCCGTGTCGACACAACAGTCGCGCCGCGTAGCGACTGACCATACGGTCCAAGAGCCCGCGACACAAAGCAACACGTAACTGACCAGTTCAAGCGAGACCGCGCGCGAGAGAATCCCCTGAGCGCCTGCGCGCGTCACCAGGATGCTTCCCATGACCACAATGATGGCGCACATGGCCTGCACCGCGGCTGTCCAGCCGCTTAACAGAATGGCGTGGCGAGCACGGGCGCCGCGCGATCCCAGATAGGTCCCGACCACGAGCTTGCCGTGGCCTGGCCCGAGTGCGTGCAGCACGCCGTAGGCAAATGAAAGTAACAGCAGGGTTGCCCACAGACGCGGATCGCGTTCGGTGCCGATACGGGCCGCCGCATCCTGGACACGGGCATTCCAGCGCGCCTGAAGGCGCACCCCCGCCAGCACCGCCTTGCGCACAGGACCGGGAACCTCGATCGCATCCGGTTCCGCCGCATCGCCTTGCCGTACGACGGAATCCCGCTGCAAGGCAGGCGATGCGGCAGCCGCTGCTGACGCTGCAAGCGGCCTGCCGAAGATGTCTATGCCTTCGGCTGCATACGTGACGGTGGCGACAAGCGAGCCGCAACATAGCAGAATTGCCGGGACCAACACAGCTCGACTACGCAGCACGGCACGCGTAGCCGCAAAGATTCTGCAGATGGTTTTCAACATATGATTGCCGTGGCCTGGGGTACGACGGTTCCATAAAAGATCGAATGACGCTGGTCGGCGAAGGTGCGGATCCTGCATGTTGGCGCAGCACCGCCGTCGAGTGAAACAGCGACATCCATGCCGGGCTCGTAGTCGACGTAAAACGACTCGTCCCAGACTCCGAACTGCACCCGTCTCCCTGCAACGGCCACAGGTTTCACCAGGCGTAGCGTGAAGGTGTATTCGATCCGTCCATTTTTCACCGATACGCTGAAATCCGAGGGTTCGGCGAAATGCTGGGATTCACCGTCGACAAGCAGATGATTGAAGTAGTCGGCGGGAGCGAGCGATGAGAACGCCTGCTGTCTGAATATTCCCGTTTGTGCTGGCCCCACTGGTCCGTCGATAGGCAGATGGTCGATCCCGACCAGCATGACCGGAAAGCCTTCTGTAAAGCGCCAGTTTTCCGTTATCGCGCTAATCGTGGCGCCCTGCATGCGGATCTTCGCGGTGTAAGTGATCCAGACATGTGGATGCGCGGTTGCAGTCGATGCGCTCAGGATGGCAAATACGGCTACCATGCGCCTGAGCGTCCAAACAGGAAACCGTATCAGTGAAGTCATATGTGGGCTGGTCGAGGTGTCCGTTTTATTAAGCCTGCGGTGCGCAGTCGCCGCCCGACATGAAGCGGCGCATGAGCGAAGCGCATTATCGCCTCGCAAGCGCCGTGAATGAACTGCCGACTGTCTATCGACATGGCGCATCGATAGCAGGAGTGCCTTGCAGTCGCGAACGCGATGGTTGTAACAGCAAAGTCAGGAAAACCGACTCCGGAAGGCCGAGGCACGGTACGCCTATGTTGCGGCATACCTGGACGACGTCCTGCCTGACGCATCGAGCTCGACAGCGCCCTACGGCGCACGTTTGCTGATCTATGATTCAGTCATGGCGGACGTGTTCCCCCGTCACTGTTAATTGAGGAGCATAGTCATGAGCACCTGCAATGAACCGCATCATGCCCATCACGATCACAAGCACGGGCCGAACTGCGGGCACACGGCCATCCGGCACGGCGATCACGTCGACTATCTGCATGATGGAAATCTGCACCACCCTCATGCCGATCATGTCGATGAGCACAGACTCGAGGTCAGCGCGAAAAACCCGGATCGCTGTACGCCCGACCATAACTGCGGCGGCCACGCATCCGATCACGTACACGGGCCAGGCTGCGGGCACGAACCGGTTCCCCATGGAGACCACGTCGACTATCTTGTGAACGGCCACCTGCATCATCCGCACGGTGATCATTGCGATGATCATGGCCCCGTGGATCTGGCGTAATCGCATGGCGAACGGAGCAGGCGTCGCTTGAGAAAACCTGCCTGTACTGATTGGCACATGCGCTCGCAGACGACGCGCACCTTACCTGTTAACCCGGCGCCGCGTGATGCGAGCGGATGTGCATGGCGCTCGGCGCCAGCGCCAGCGCGAGAGTGACTAGCAGACCTCACCCGCTGGCGTCATGCGCGACGGCAACCCATATCCTTCTGCATTACTTGCAATGCTGCGGTTTATCCGGGCGTAACGAGCGGAGGGTTCTTGCGTTAATTGCCAGCCCGGAAGACCATTACAGATGATCTTCGTGATGGGTGTGTTCTCGATGGCTCGAATCAGATTGAAGACCAGACGGCCATGAAAGAGAGCAGGGCAACGGGCTTTCATGCCAATGGCGACAGAATTTTCGCCTGACAAGCATCTCCGGGCAGCAAGCCGGCTATCGTTGTATGGCTGCCAAACCGCGGTCGCATATCGACGGCTCGACGGCCCGCAACGAATAAATCAGTGTCATTAGCCTCACCCAGAACGGGGGCCACTGGTTGACATAAAAACTGATCTCTGGCCTCAACATTGTCGAGGCCATTCTGAAATGTCCGCTTTCCGGCTAAGTTGAAATGTCCGGGTTTAAGGGGTTTGTTTCTAACGCCTTTTGTCTCACACATTGTTGAAGGACGACGCCTGAACTGGCAGGGCGCTTACGTCTGCGTCGATCACCTTTGCAGATCGACGGCCAGGTTTGCGTGGTTGTTGCATTTGCCGCTGCTGCGACTGTTCCAGAATCACACCATTGATATCGGCCTGCGTGAACTCGCGTTGCTTCTTCTTGCCTGGCGAGCGGCTTTGAACCCTGGTTGCAACGCCGAGGTGGGTTCGCGAAGGCGCTTTTCCGATCCGACTGTTATCGCGTTGAGCCTGGATCACCTGCGAGACCTGAAGCACGTGACCCAGCCGCTTATGCTCAACGACCGCGCCCTGGTCAACTTCGGTCAGCCGGTCGTACTGTCTGCATGACAGTGCATGACCATCGGCGCGGAGTTCGATACGCCCATCCGGGTACTCCCAGACCTCGATATACCGGCCGATCAGTTTGCGGTGCCCGGGCGTGTCGTTCAGCAGATACGTGACGCGGTCATACCGCACAGTCAATGACTTGCTCACCTTGCGAGGCTCGCGCCACGTGAGCACCAGATCAAGATTCTCGTCAGCCCTGAGTGGACGGTGAGCATCGAATCCGCTCTTTGGTGGCTTCGCGAAGCGCGCGTTGTAATTTGCCATGAAGGCAGGCGCATACGCATTGGCTCCGGCCGCCGTGCTGATGCCACGCAACCGCAATTCTTTTACGAGCCGGTCCTGCAAAGTCAGGTGGGCCCGTTCGACGCGCCCCTTGGCGGGGCTACTGTTCGCGCAGAACGTGTCGATGTTCAGCTCGTACATCGCCCGGCCGAAATGGGTCACGCTGTTGCCATCCTTGTTCGCACCCGTCTTGCGAAACACGCTGTACTTGTCGCTGTAGAACGCGACAGGCTTGCCGTGGCGTTCAATGTACGCACGCGTCGCCTCGAAGTAGCTGAAGGTCGACTCGGTGGCTGTGAAATGCAGCGTCATCAGCTGGCTCGTCGCATCGTCGACGTACACCAGCAGCGAGCAGGCCGGCGCCCGTTCCTCGAACCACCGGTGATCGCAGCCATCGATCTGGATCAGCTCGCCCAGACACGCGCGCCGCGCACGCGGCTGGTAGATCTTCGGTGGCCGCTGCCGGCGGGGCACCCAGAGACCTGCATCCGTCATCAGATGCCTGACCGTCTCCTTTGCAAGCCGGATGCCGTGACATTCGTACAGCTTCTCGCACGCGAGTGTCGGCCCGAAATCGACATAGCGATCACGAATGATCGAGAGTGCCCGATCGGCCATCACCGCGTCCAGCTGGTTGTTGCTGGGACTCGAGCGCCGACGCGACACGAGGCCTTCCGGTCCATGTTCGCGCAGTCGCGCAACCAGGCGCCGGATCTGCCGCGTCGTCAGCCTGAGCCGTTCTGCCGCGCGCCACGGCTTGAGCTTGCCGTCGGCGACGTCCTGAATGACCTTGAACCTGTCCAGTTCGCGCATCGTCATGGTTATCCGTTCGGTCGCAGCCATTAAAGCCTCCCGCGCCGGAACGCCGGCGGCTGGTCAGCTTACGCTGCGAAAAAGCGGACATTTGAACTTGGCTAAAAGCGGACATTACTACTTAGCCTCTACAGTTCTTTTTGTTGATAAATTATGTTATGTCAAATCAATGGGGCTTGGGGTGGAGTTTTGGTAGTCGCGTTCGTTTGCATAATTTTGTTCCCAACCCGTCAGCTACCGGTCATCGCTGCATCTCGCTATCCGCAGTAGCCGTTGACGCCTTCGTGAACTTCCCCACGACCCACATACACTCCCCGGGATTCGTGACGGATGAATTCAGCTCAAGTGACAAAAAACGATAGAGCGGTTCGGGCAGAATTCAGGCCCGGAATCCGCGCTGGAGCGTCGGGAGATCTACAAAATTGCTTCAATCGTCCGTGGAAAGAACAATGTTATACAAAATCTCATGGAGTAATTTTGTTCCCGATACCGCTGTGGGCCGCCATCTGCCGGTGTTGCATAAGGAACAGGATTATGCAAACCAACGATGAGCAAGTGTGCCTGATTCAAATCCGCCCCTTATTTCAACCAGCCGACCTCTTCTTCTGGACGTGGACCGAATTTAGGCCTATATTTAGTCCTGCAATCTCACTTGAAGGAGCGGGTATGAAGCCGAGTCAGGTCAAGCCAATAAGCTACCTGAAAAGTCACGCAGCAGAAATCGTCCGGGACATCACCGAGAGCGGCGAGCCCATGCTCATCACCCAGAACGGCGAGGCAAAGGTTGTCGTGCAGGATGCCCAATCGTATGAGGACATGCAACAGACGGTTGCCCTCCTCAAGATTCTCGCAATAGGTCAGAAGGACATCGAGACTGGCAACTTCACGCCCACGGACGAAGTGTTTGCCGAACTGGAACGCATGGACAGAGACGAAGGGATCGAATGAAGTCTGTCATTCTCGGACCTGCCAGGTCCGACCTGCAAGACTTGCGACGCTACATCATTAACAAGTTTGGCAACAGGACATGGCTTGAGACCCGAACCAGGATACAGCAATCTATCAAGCAGGTCGAAGAGTTTCCACTGAAGGGTAGCAACCCGCCTGAACTGATGGACTTCCAACTCACTGGTTACTATCAAGTCATCAGCGGTATGAACAGAATCATCTACCAGATTGCAAATGACACCATCTACATACATCTCATAAGCGACACCAGAAGAGACCTCAAAGCAATACTCGCAAAACGACTCATCAGAATGTAAAAACAGACCCGAGCCTCAGTCTTCGAGCTGAGGCTTTTCTGATTCAAAACGACGATGCCACGTGGAGTCGACAAACTTTCAATCTTGGTAGCTATGTAGGAATCCTACCCGCTACACATATCGATTTTTATCAACCACCAGTTGCACCGCTTCTGCCTTGAATTCTTCGGGAAGGTTGCCGTTATCCGGCAAGACCGAGCCCACCAGTTCGGGCGAGCTGGCTCGCCCTCTCATTGTTCAGTCCATCCGTTTGTACAACACTGCGCCAAACTGACCTTCGAGCGCTACTGCGACGGGCTGCTGCGCCCCCGGGGCCGTGCCGCAGCAGCCCCCTCGATCTGTAGACAGGTTTCTGAGCGGTGGAACCGCGATAAGGGTTTTAAGCAGCGCTTGACCGTTAGTTGCGTTTATCGAATGACCACAGTCTTGGGCCGAAGGCGCCGCCTATGACACCGCCTGGTCTTTACCCACCGCGTGACGCTCATGGGTCAACAGTTATCCGTTCGTCCC
The DNA here is from genome assembly GCF_050436545.1 of Paraburkholderia sp. GAS41. NCBI lineage: Bacteria > Pseudomonadati > Pseudomonadota > Betaproteobacteria > Burkholderiales > Burkholderiaceae > Paraburkholderia > Paraburkholderia sp. GAS41. Next base: position 828 of record NZ_JBNDMK010000043.1, on the reverse strand, counting down.
CTTGACGCTCCGACGTAACGGTCGTCGGTTCGCGCTCATTGTCGCAAGCAGCCTTTCCCTTCCAATCAGCCAGTGGCTGCCCCTACGACCGCGACTCATAGATACGTCTGGCACCTCTGACTCACTTACACACTTGTGCTGCGCATAAAGTGTCGTCGCTGCGCGACCCGGACAGCGCTAAGCCAATTGTGTCTGCACGCCGCTCTGGCGACGCTCTTCATATCGACCTGCAGACCCTCGCTCAGAGGTGGCTCCGGAAATCTGGACAGTCGATTAGGTGGAGTCGCTGGGAACTGAGATAGGCATAATGCCTACAAACGAAACCAGACGATGACGAAGAGAACCCGGCGCACGCACTCAGCGGCGTTCAAGGCTAAGGTGGCACTGGCAGCAGTACGCGGGGAGCGCACGCTGGCAGAATTGGCGCAGCAGTTTGAGGTTCATCCGAACCAGATCACGGAATGGAAGCGGCAGTTGCAAGAACGGGCCGCCTAAAGTGGACCCATCAGTCAAGACACTTTTCTGGTCGATTTAAGCTGCGATCGCGTCCGATTCTGCAGCTGCACGGCGCTGCCCCGTCCCGCATTCTTTTCCCGGCCTTTCATCCGTGTGGCCATATTTGTCGACGATCAACGCGCCGCCACCGATTCCCGTGCGATAGACCTGATCCGGCGTTGCGTATCCCAGCGACTGGTGCGGCCGTTCGGCGTTGCAGAACGCAAAATATTGCGCGAGTCCCACCGTCAGCTCGCCCATGTTGGCGTAGCCCTTCAGATACACGTCTTCATGCTTCACGTTGCGCCACAGCCGCTCCACGAAGATGTTGTC
>NZ_JBNDMK010000042.1:0-36157 GCF_050436545.1 Paraburkholderia sp. GAS41 | reverse complement strand
GACACACCCGAGGGTGTGCCGCGACAACGGAGAAGAAAACAAGGTGAGAGGAAACGGGAGAAAGCGTCAGCTTATGGTGAGCCTTTCCGGGATCAAATGACCTTGTTAGCGGATGCCCTGGATAGCTCCTCCATTTTTGTGGAAGTGGGTTGAGGTCGATACCTGAGTCAGGCGTGAAAACGCGTGCTCAAAAAAGCCGTCCGGGCCCAGTCGGTCGGGCAGCTTTTTCAGCAGGTTGGAATCAGGTGAAAGACCGCGCGGTGCGCGTGCGAGAAATCGCTGCACGACACACCCGAGGGTGTGCCGCGACAACGGAGAAGAAAACAAGGTGAGAGGAAACGGGAGAAAGCGTCAGCTTATGGTGAGCCTTTCCGGGATCAGATGACCTTGTTAGCGGATGCCCTGGATAGCTCCTTCATTTTTCGATTTGCCAGAGCCACTTGTCCCACATGACCTGCTGGCCGCTCACAAGCTTCGGAGAACCGTCGTTACGGAATGCCGGAACCTTGACCTTGCGCAGTCGCCGAACCGTCACGACATCGCCAGCAGCGCATCGGCTTTCGGCAATCGCGTCTTTTAACCCCTCGCCCTGAAGCGTGCGTTCGCCAGACATCGTCTCGAGCCGCATTGCAAACGAGGTATAGAAGCGCGAAACCTTCGATTTGCGGTCGGGGAATTTTTCTTCACCCCACCAGATCACGGTGCCAGTCACAGCGTCTGCTGCACCGGAACCAGCGTGCGGTGCGCGCCGTGGACTGCGCTCGCGAGGCTCGAAGTGTCTGTCGTCGTCCCCCGTATCCTGGAAAGATGCGTCGACTCGATACGCCTCTTGTGGCGACGCGTGACGGGAGCCCTGAGCGGATGCCGGGACGCTCGCTTGCGGTGGTTGCATTGCCGGCCGCCCAGCATCGCGCAGGGCAGCCGCAATCGCCTCCTTCAGCGGGACACGATGCACAGTCTTTTGCGACCAGTGCGGCACCACGTCTGGCAGTATCTTCAGGCCGAAATCTGTGTCCTCGGTATGGTTGTCGAACGCCGGTTCGAACTGCACGATGCAGTCGCCCTCATCAACGAAGAGGTGCGGTGTGCCATCGATGAGTACGTGTGACTCGTTCGGCGCGCCAAGACCGACAGTGCGAGGTGCAGTTGACGGGTCGGGTGAAGTGGAAGCGGGCTGGGCCGCTGATGGAGATGACGCGGGTGCGGGTTGCTGCACCGTGGACGTGGCGCCTGGGAACATTTGCGCAAGAACGCGAGTGAGGAAAAGCGATGCGCCTGCCATGACCGCTCCTAGATCAAGGTGCCAAAGCACGCGCGCTGCAACTCGCGCAGATCGCGTGCAAGCAACGGCGTCGTCATGATCACGTCCTGCATGATTTCCGGATCGATGCCGTTCACCTTGCAGACGTACTCGTACGGGAGTGCCCCGTTCCAGTAGCACATGATCCAGCCGAGCGTCGCATGATAGTCATCGACGTCGATCTTGCGGTTGCGCAGCCTCTCGGAGAGCAGGTCAGCACAATCCATCAGCGACTCGGGCATACGGTCACCGCGCCGGCTGTCGCTGGCCAGTGAGATCAGTGCGTCGACCATCTTCTCGCGCACGGACTCGCTCCACAAAGCCGGGTCAGGTAAGGGGTCGGGTTTAACAACGGGGATGATGACTGGCGACGAGTCGCCGAACATGTCGAGCTGCCAGGCAGCCACATGGATCTTCATGAGATCGCTCCGGGAACCGGGCAATCGCATAACCCGTGTCCGGGAATGGGATTCCCGGGAAGGGTTAAGGAGTTGCTACCGTGGAAAATCCACGGCAGCAACGGTTACGTCAGGCTCCGGCTAGCGGATACCCGATCTGAAAGGGATGACGACGGCCGATCTGGCGTACTGACGGATCGGCGCCGGTTGTGCTGCGGTAATGTCATTTACTGCGGGCGCGACATTGATGTGCTCGACCTTTGCAACCGGTTCGGCCATCACAGCCTTTGCCTTTGTCGCTTCGGCGCGCTCGGTTTCCGCGACCGCTTCGGCTTGCGCCCTGGCTGCAGCCTTCACCTTCTGTCGGATCCAGCCAGCGGCCAGAAGAAGCAGCAAGCCCACAACGAAGAATGACATCGACGCAAGATAGGCCACATAGCACAGCGCAAGCAGCTTGAACGGGTGCTTGATGGCGTTCTTGAAAATCATCTCCAGCATTTTTCTCTCCAGAAAAATTACGCATTAGGCAATGTCCGGACGATGTCCGGTGGATTCGATGCTCTGACAGAGCAAGGAAAACCGGCGCGAAGCGCTTTCGTGCTGACCCAGTGGGACCCGCACGGAAGGACTTGGCGAAACGGTACGGAATCAGGGGCGCGGGCGAATGCCGCTTGAGGGCGTGCCAATACCGCTGGCAGCAGTTCGATGCGTCAGGCGACGCAGGAGATATGGAAAGCGTACCGCGCACGACGCGGCCACAAGGTTCTAAAGCTCGAATTTGCGATACAGCTTACGCGGACTCATGAAAGCGGTAATCAGAGGGTGGCTGTAACCGGTTATAGCCACTTTTTCGAAATGCTCCAGAAAAACATATAGCTTTTCGACGTTCGATGAAAGCAAGTGGAAAGACTACTGGCAAAACCGATCGCGTCTACGTCTCGCCAGCTTTGCCGACTTGACTTTGGAATAACGCGGTCACACTGGACTTACGTCATTCAAAGCGGAGTCCAACGTGTGGGTCATCATCATCTTCGGCATTCTCGGCTACATCGGCTACACCTATAAGCGAGGTCCCAAAGGCAATCGCCAGCAGCAGGCCGCGAACTACTGCCCACCGCCCGTGAGCCGTGCTGACCAGCAGGGCGACGCAGGTGAACGGTCTGTCGACGCGGAACTGCGACGCATTCTTACCCGCTTGTGCGGTGCCGACTTCTATCTGCATCCGGGCGCACTGCTGATCGAGCACGCACCCGGCACGGCTTTTCCGACCGCCGAAATCGACCATCTTCCGATTACGCCCTTCGGCATCTTCGTCGTTGAGACCAAGAACTGGACCGGCGCAATCAGCCGCGGTGCCAACCTGGACACGGTAGTACGCACCGGATCAGATGGCCATGCCGAGCAGCGCAAGTCTCCCGACGCCCAGAACCGGTCGAAGGTCGCTTTCCTGCGCGGCATGTTGCCGGCCGTCTGGCCGGTTTTCAGTGTGGGCGTTTTTGCCTCACCCCACTGTGTCGTCTCGCCTGACCTGCCTGTCTCGCTCGTCCATATCAGCGAACTGGGGCACTGGCTACGCGCGAAAAAGGCCGCGTTCCACGCCGATGGACGGCAGCCGACCGACGTCAGACTCGCCTGGGAAGGCGTTCAAAAGTTTGTGAAAACGGACGCCGCCGCGCTCGCTGCGCATCGCGCAAGAATACGGGTAAACCCTAATTATATATCAAAGTATGATTAAAGAATTACTTAATATTGCCGAAAGGGGTAGCACAGCGTCAGCGCTTTCTTCTGACGAATATCCGAAAGCTACCTGTTTTTACCGGCCTTTCGGATTCATCCCCACAAAACACGAGGGGTATTCTGGTTCGCATAGCCTGCAGTCGCGCGCGCAAGTAGGCCGGACGAGCGAAAGCTCACTCAAGCCGCGGCACCGCCCTGTGCCGTCGAGCCAGCCTCTCAAACTGAATATGGAGCGAACCTGATGACTAAGAAAACTAACCTCGCGCTTGTCGGTGACGACGACGAGTTTGATCCGACCCGTAAGGAGGGCGACGACGCGACGAGCAGCGAAGCGGATATGACCGGGCATTTTGCTGCTGCGTTCGCAGCGATTCCTCGCAACGATCAGATCAAGGCTGCCGCCCTCGATGTGTTAGGCAAGGACCTGCCGGACTCCATTCTCCGCACGATCCTCCAGGAAACTGAGGAGGTCGCCCATTCGACGCGCAAGATCCTCGCGGAGCACATGCGCATGGGCGGCAATTTCCTGAACATCCGGCTGAGTGTCACCAATGCAATGGTTCTGGCCCAAGGCGACACGAAGCAGGTGCGCGATCGCGCGGCCGGGCTTGTCTACCGCTACCTTCAGCATCTTTTCCGGCACTCGAGATCGACGATCGTCCTGTACATCAAGTGCCACGAACGGTTCTTCGGCAATGAGGACGCCATGCAGATCCTGAAGCTCACGGACATGCAGGCGCTCATCGCGAACGACACGCCCGATGAACTGGTCGATCTCGTCATCCAGGCCCGCAGGGACGACCCCGATCTGTCAAAAGCCGACGTCAAGAAGCTGATTGCCGGGTTTGACCAGGCACGCGAACTGGTCCGCGATCGCGACGAGCGTCTTGATGCCATGACTGAAGAACTGACCACCATAGGAGGCAAACTGGATGAGGCAAAGATCGAAAACCGACGCCTGCTGGCCGAGCGCCAGGCGCTCCAGCAGCAGATCGATCGTGACAAAGACTCCGCCGACATGACCAAGGTCGAGCTTGCCCGAGTCAGCCAGTCTGTCAATTCGCTGCAGGTTCAGATCGCCAACCAGGAACGTGAGCTCGAGAACTCGCACCGGGAACTGGCCGAGTCGCGCACTGCGGTCAGGATCGAAACAAAGGAAGTGCCGACGATTCCAGGCGAATTCACGAAGATGGAAGATGCCATCGAAGATCAGCTTGCCCGTCTGCGCCAGGTCCGCAAAGACCTCGAAGCAGAAGAGGCGACGCTTGCTGCGCTCCATCAGCAGCGTGAGCAAGAGGAAGCCGCCCTTGGCGCGGCGCGCGTCATCGAGCAAAAGTTCGAATCCGCGATCGCCCGGTTCGGCGACTTCACCAGTGACTTCAGCACGCTGCAACTGCTGGTCACCGCCGATGGCAATCCTGGCCGCTTCCACGCGATGTTCGAGGCGCTGTCCGATCTGGTTGGCAAGTTTCACGAAGAATTGCTGGCAGCCACGCGCAAGGCCTGAGCGTTGCAATCGGGGCCGAGAGAATTGAAAGAAAGACGAGAAATAGAAGAATGAAAACGAAAGAAGATTACAAGGCGATCGAGCGCCTGTACGTACCGCAATGGCTCACAGACCAGATCCAGGTGGCTAACTTCGATCTGGTTGATCACATGCGGTGGATGCTCCTGAATGACGGGCGTCTGAATGAGGTCTATCGGGTTGAACAGAAGGAGATTGACCATCTGCGGCAAAACGAGCGCTCGCTGCGCAATCTGCTGCGCACGCCCTTCCTGATGGTCGCTCCCACGCTGGAAACCGTTGAGGACTGGCGGTGTTTCATCGACCAGACACCGAAGACGCTCGCCGTCGACAAGCTCCGGCGCAGTATGCCGCCGCTCGGTTCACTGCCCCTCTTCTCGGTTCAGCAATACAACCGGCACTTTGTCGACCTCGTGACGAGCGTGCTTAACATGAGCGTGCTGTGCGCTCCCCTGCTTGGCATGACCACCGAACTGGCGCGCTATCTCATTTCGGTACCGGCGTACAAGATGCGCTTTGCCTTGAGGGAAATGGACAACCTCCCGCTGTTCCGCTGGCGTTTCGTCAGTCCGACATTCTGGTACGAGTTCACGGCCGACACACTCACCGATGAAGCCGTTGCCCATCAGATCATGCTTACTTCGCCGATTCGCCCCGGCCAACTGTCGCCTGGAATGGCATGGAGCGAACTCCGCCTTGAGCGCGCGCGAAATGAAACGTTTGCGGCAGCGATGATGGCTCACGGATGCCGTGCGTCGACCGCCTCCGCTCTCTTCCGGCTCACGCAGAACGAGATGAGGCAGCTCTACGTCAGGATCCACGGCAAGAGTTCCACCATGGGGAATTCGGCTAACTCGTTGCCGTGGTTTGTCAAAACGCCGCAGCACCGCCTGCACGCAACGGTCTACGTATGGCTTTACCGGTCAGCTATCGACATGCATGCCAATGCCGCCGAGGCTCTCATCGCGACCAACGACATTTACGGGCGGTTGTTCGGGGGCAATCAGCTCATCTCACCAGACCGGGGCTTCAACGTCACGCGTTCGATGGTGGCCGATTCACGGCTCGCACTCGCGCCCTGTCGTTCGTGCTCAACGCATTACGTCGTGTCGAACAATGACACGAAGATCGAAATGCATAACAGCTTCGTGTGCCCGTCATGCATGCAGCGACTCGGCTCACGCAAGAAGCCGGGCCGTGCAGGAGGTGGACATTGAGCGCAACGACTAACCCAGCACCGGAAAATCTGCCCGCCGGGTTGATTGTTTTCCTTGCAAATGGAACGGCCCAGTTCGGTTGGCAAAACCCGGAGACGGGCCAGTACTACTCCGAGGCCGACGGCAGTTGCATCGCCCATGCCATCGGTGCAGTCGCATGGCATGCCGACCGCATGCATTAAAGAAGACACGATGATGGACGACTTCGACTACCTGGTTTCAGAGAGCAACGCGGCCTGGCTTGATGGCCGCGGCGATGGTCGCTTCGAGCAATACGAGCATTTCTACCGGACTGAGCGCGCCGGACGGGCCGAAGGCTTCGATCTCGAAAAGGCCAACGAGGACTATACAAAATGGGTTGGTGGCAAGCCCTCGCGCCTTCTAGGCATGCTGAGCGCGCAGTGGTTCGGAAAAGTCATCATCGCGTTTTTCTGCATCTATATGGCATCGCGCGCCGTGCCGACATTGGCGCGTGCAGCGCCAGCGGCCACGGCCGTCCTTCTCTGCTCTGCCTTTGTGGCCCTTCGGGTCTTCCACCGGAAGCGCCGCAAGCTGACTTAGGTTGCGACATGCGGCGAGGATATGGGCATCAGATTAAAGGGGGTGCCTAAAGGCATTTGCGATTCTTTCCGTTATCCGGAAGGTGCCTGCATCTGAAACCCACGTATCGCCGAAAATACGGCCGCTAAATGCCGCTCTACCGCCAGGCCGCGCGACTTGACTTCGCTACAGGCCAGGTAACATGAAATTAAGGTTTGCGCACGGTGCGCGACCAACATCCGAGGAATAAGAAAACATGAAAACAACAACACAAACTGCCCGCACGACTTTTGCCATCGCAGCTTTGCTCGCACTTGCTGCTTGCGGCGGTGGTGGCGGTGGTGGCAGCACGGGTGCCGCTGCACCGGCAAGCGGCGCAAGCACCCCGAGCACCACGGCAAGCAGTACGAGTGCTACCCCGGCTACCTCGGTTCCCACGCCGACCTACGGGTCTGCGACAATGCAGGCGACCGCCTTCCAGCAACTCAACGCATATCGCCTGGCAATGGGTGTAGGCGAGCTTGCGCAAGATCCGATTCTGGATACCGCAGCACAGGCACATGCACTCTACCTCGATACGAATCTGGCATCGGGCGCGCTCACGGCACTGTCTCACGATGAAGTGTCGACGTTGGCGAACTACTACGGCGATACGCCGCTGAGCCGTGCGCAGAAGGCAGGCGCACCGGCTACGGAATTTATCGGCGAGAATGCCGGGGACGGCCTGCCGCAATCGAGTGCGGCGGCTTACGGCACCGATTGCCTGAACGGTTTCCTGAACACGGTGTACCATTTGCAAGGTCTCACCGACCCGCAGCAGACGGTGGGTATCGGGTTCACTCAAAGCACCGGCTCCTACACCATCTATACGTGCGTGCTGGACTTTGGCCAAACGACGGGAGTGAGTGGCACGCCTCAAGCCAACGCGCTCGACATTTCGGCCGGTCAGCAATTGCCGACCAGCGCGATTGCCACGTCGCCGCTTGCCAATGAAGCAGGTGTGGCACTCACGATGGCCGCCGAAAGCCCCAACGCTGCGCCCGATCTGACCGCACCTGGTCGCCCGATCATGGTTCAGGTCAATGCGGCGAGTGCCGGCGACGTGCTGACGGTTAGCAGCTTCACGCTGACGGCAGCAAATGGCACGGTTGTACCGACGCGCATCATCGTTCCGTCTGCGGCTCTGACTGGTTCGACGGCAAGCGCAACCGCCGACGTCAACAGCGGGGAAATGCAACCGGGCCATGCATTCCTCCTTCCGCTGGCTGCGCTCACGGCTAACACGACTTACACCGTCGCATTCAGCGGTGCTCGCGACGGCACCCCGATCAGCAAAACATGGACCTTCACAACCGGCAGCTAAATCTGTCGGACGTAACGAGAAAAGCGCCCTTGGGGCGCTTTTTTTATTTGTGGTGTTTTGCGTGCGATTGGGTTTCAACAGCCTCTGTTAGCCGTTCATCGACTTGCCCGTGGCACGCAGGCGAGAGAACCAGCGGACTGGCATTGAATGGCCTTCGTTGTGGTCGATATAGCAGCCGCCGGTTTTGAGATTGTCTAGTCGCTGCCGCCATACCCGCTGCCGCAAGTGACATATGCGCTGCATTCTTGATAAGGAGGTGTAAAGGGAACCACCGACTGCACCGTGCCGCTGGGAGTTATGTCACACGACCACATGGTCGGTGTACTGCTACCCGCCGGCACAACCATACCTAAAACCTGATAGTCCCCCCCGATGTAGTTGTACATTTGGAAATTGGACGACGGCAGATAGAGTTCAAAGTAGGTGTCATACTGGACCGGAATGTACGTATTCTGAAGCCCTTCGGCCACCCAATAGTAAACATAGTTGCTTATATATTGCCAACCGCCGACGGAGCTAACCGGTGGCGTATACGGTTGCCATGCCCCGCTTGGTTGACGCCCGTTGATTGCCACCTCGCACGCGCCTAGCAGGCCCGTTGTCGTCCATCCAACCGGAAGCTCAGGCGGCGGAGCTGCGCAACCCGGAGCGGTCCAGCTAGACCCCGTCCAACCCGGTGCGGACGTTTCTGCGTAACCTGCGGGACAGGTTGGCGGTGCCTGATAGTTGCACTGTGGCGCGGTGTACTGGGAGCCGATCCAGGTTGCCCCCGCAATTGTCGTCCAGCCTGCAGCAGACGAGCAGGTTGGTGGCGTCTGCCAACCGGCCGATATCGTCGGGACGCAGGTCGAGTCCTGATTCCCGTACGCACAATGAAGAGGACCGGCGATCGCGGTCCGGCCAACGAGTAGCAGGCTTGCGAGCAGCAGGAGCCTGACGATCAACTTATACACAGACATGCGTTTTCCTCAGTAAGCACAATACGTTGTCGCTTCGCCCCCGCCAGGAATCGCACCACCGCCGCCGTCCGTGATATGGACGGTCCAGGGCCCGGTTCCAGTGACAGAGAAGTTAAATTCAGCGGTCGGATCGACATAAGCGCTCTGCGGCGTAACCACGATTTCCGGCACACCACCAGCAGCGCATACAGGTGCGGGTACGCCAGTTCCGTTCGAAATCGCATAGAAGCCGTAGCGCAGCCAGCTCCCGCCAATGGCTTTCCACTGCCCACGCTGGCAAGAAAACAGAACACCAGTGCCGTCCGTGTCGCCTGCTATGCCGGTTCCCGAGCACGCGGCATCCGGCACTGCGATATTCCCCACCGTAACGGTCCCGGTCACAGTCGCGTTACCCTGGATCGTGGCCGCACCGGTGTTGATCGGCGCCGGCGCGGTCCCCGTTGCGTTCTGCACGAGCAACGTGCCGGGAGTCTGGACGGCATTGCTGACCGCAACATTCGATGCAGCGAGCGTCGGCGCAGCAATCGTCCCCGTCGCATCAATGCTGCCGACGTTGTGCAGATCGACGCCATTCACATTCTGGCTACCGGTCCACGTCAGACTCCCGTCGCGCCGGATATAAAGTGAATTACCGTCAGTGCCCGGCCCGTTGGTCGCGAGCACGACGGCTGGCAGATTGCCAAGTGGATTGGTGGCCGTCCACCCTCCGTTAAGGCCGTTGATAGTCGAAGCGCCCTGCGTACGAGAAAACCCAAACTGCGCGCCGCCCGCCTGCGCAATCTGCGAGGCTCCGTCCACGTCGTACTGGGCACCTTTCCTCAACGGCAGCGATGTATATATGGCGTACGAAATCGCGCAGTTGCCTGCTGCTTCCGTACACCCGGCCGGCACCATCGACATCTGGATCACATAGGTGCCGCCCCAGAAAGGACCATTGCCGTGCGGCTGTTTCAGGTTACCGGCGGTATACAACTGCGCGATCGTCGGCGGCGTGATGCTCGACGATCCGCTCGCCATATAAGCCGAGAGGATCGTCGCGTAGTTGTCGTTTGCCCATTCACCCAGCGCGTCGACAATGGTCAACTCATTCTGTCCCTCAGTCGCCAGGACCCCGGCACGATGTTTCGCGACGTCCTGCTGGATGCCGAGCACCGTCATTACGGCTGCAGCCACCAGGACGATGACCATTTCGATGATGCTGCTGCCCATGGTCGCCTAGTTCCTCGTCGTGTACATGCCGATGGATGCAGTCGTGCCCGCGGAATCACACGCCGTCGCGGAAGTCGCACTGCTGAAAGGCGTCGTAGGCCCAAAGACCGTCGTACCGTTCACGGTCACCATCGAGTAGGTGTTCGCCAATGCCGAGACACTCAACGAACACACCGTCGCAGGCACCGGATAGTTCACGACCATTGAATCGTCCGTGGTCGAGATCGTGCCGGGATCGGCCGTCACACTCCCTCCAAAGAGTCCCGTCAAGGTGCCATTGCTCGCCGACACGCGCGAACCGGCTTCGTCGAACGCATGGTTTTGCGCGAGCGTAGCAAGGGTCTCGCTTGAGAAATCGGTGTCGTTCGAGCTCGCGTCAAGCACACCCGAGTGGAACAGGCTTGCCTCGCTCTTGAACTGCGATGCGTGGATACGATCAATCACGAAGTGGCCGCCAACAACGGCGAGAAGCCCGAGGAGCGCCGCACCTGCGAGCACCGCACCGGCCTCGATCATCGAGAGTTCGCCGGTCTGGCGACGACGGCGCGCCATCTGGCGCAGTTTTGAATGGCGTTGGTTTTCAGTCATGGGAAGTCTCACTTTGATGAATAGGAAGTGTCTGAAGACATGCCGAGGCTCGCAGCACCGGTCATCGCGTAGGAGCCGACGCCAAGCGCGAGGAACGCACCCGCCGCAATGCCGAGCAACACGTAGTGCGTGATCTTCGCGTTGCGCCGCACGGTCTCGACGACGCGCGATAGCGATTTCCGGCCAAGATCCTTGATCGCCTGCACGAACTGGTCGCGCCCGGCTGCATCGGTGATCTTGTCGACAATCATTTCGGAGAAGATGCCCGTATCAAGCGCACGCATCGGTTCGTGCGGCGTCACTGTGAGACGCCGTCCCATGCGGTTCAGATGCCAGCGCAACCACGGATCGGCCGTCTTCGTCAGGCGATCCAGCGCCGCGCGCAAGGTGAGACCCGAGTCAAACAGACCCGAGAGCGACACGATGAGCAGCGCCGCGCGAAGATCCCGGCGGTTGCGCCACATGAGAGGCATGTTGTCGAAGCGGTTGCGCATATGCCCCACCCAGCGCCGCAGCGTCTTGAAGTAGAGATAGACCAGCGTCCCCACCACGGAGCCCGTCAACCACCAGTAGTGGTAGCAGAAGGTGTCGATCGCATAGAGCACCTGCCCCACGGCCGGCCACTGGTCAAGCGGTCTCACTTCCACAACGCCTGGAAACACCTCGCCGCCGAACAGCATGCAGAAGCAGTACATGTAGACGAGCAGGAAAGCTGGATAGGCCATCTGCATCGACGTCGTCTCCGACAGGATCCGTCTGGCACCCGCCGCCATTGCCGCAAGTTCAAGTCCCCGCGCGGCAGCGTCCTCACGCGTCGACGTGCCAGCCAGGTCCAGTAGCGCGTATTCGTCCCCCGGGATGAAGGGCTTCATCGCGCGTGCAAAATCGTCACCGGCCTGCATCCGCCGCGCGATTGACTGATATGCGGGCCACACGAGCGTCTTGCGGCTACGGCTTCGCTTCTCCAGCTTGGTCAATCGCTCAAGCATCGTCTCGCGATTGCGCACACCTTTCCTGGCGACGATATCGAGGCGCGTTTCGTTATAGAACGACTCGCGTACCTTGGCGAAGCGCCACTTCGCTACGCGCATGCGCTCGTCGGCAGGCAACAGCATGAACAACGAATGGAGCATCGCGCGGATCATGACGGCATCCTCCCGTCCCGGTCAGCGAACACTCGATATTCCGAAAACGATTTCATCCCCGAATCGATAAAGCGTGGGTCGATGATCCCCTGCGAGGCCTTGTAAAGTGCGTGCTCATAGATGGTCTTGCCGGTCATGTCCGCGTCACCGAAACCGGAGACGCGGCCGCTGCGCCACACCTTTTCTGCACCGCGCCAGTCCCGCACGGCGACACGCTCGAGAAACTCGGGCGTTGGCTGGAACAGTTCCATGGCCAGGGTCTGACCTTTCGTGCCGGCTGCGACCTTCCCGGCGCGCGTGAACAGCCCCGGCAGTCGGCAGAGCTCGCAGCCGTTTTCGTCGCGACACGCCATTTTCGAAGTATCAAGGCCGAACTTCGTCCGCAACATTTCGAGCTGCGCAGCCGGCATCACGTCGGCCGCAGGCCTCTTGCATTTGCATAGCAGCGGAATCAGCTTCTGGTTTCCTACTGCATTGACGAATTTTTCCGACGACACTTCGTCGACCGGCAACTGCAGGCGGCCGCCAGCGAGGCGCATGAACGCACCGATTGCGCTGTCCGCGTGCAGCGTCGTACGCACCGGGTGACCGGTCAGTGCCAGTTCGGCGACGAGGCCCGCGATCACCGCATCACGGATCTCTCCCACCGTGACGTCATCCGGGTCCATCCGCATGATGGTGCGGATCACTTCAGCGCACTTACGGTTCGCCTCTTCGTCAGTCTCATCGGGACGTCGCGGAATGGAGATATCGGAGAGCCACGGCTGCGGATACTCGGATGGCTCGTTCACCGCATACTGTTTGCTCAGGTCGCGCGAGGCCATCATGTAGGACAGTGCCCGCAGCAGTGTCGTCTTGGCCGAGCCGGTCTCCCCGGTCAGGATCGTCGTCCCGCCGCTGACGTTGCCAAGCGAGCGGAGAATCTCCACCTGGCTCGCTTCAAGTCCCATGGTGTCGGGCATCCGAACCTTGTAGTTCTTGAAGTTTCCGTCCAGCAACCGCAGCGCCACGTCGAACCCACCAACGAGCGGCGCGCTTTGCCAGCGAAGGTTAAGCATGTCCATTTGCGCGACGAGCGGAATCATCGCGGATTGGGGCGCGCTGGGCTGGAAGGTCTCACCCGAATTCGTGTTGCGCTGGACCAGATCCTGATATGCGGCCGATAGTGCGCGGCGAACCAGCGCCTTCGGCATGTGACGATACGTATAAAGGTCGCCGTTCACGCGAAAGCGTAGTTCCACTTCATCGTTGAAATCGCGGTACTCCCAATGGACGTCACTCGCGTCATACGCGTGCGCAGCCTCCATCACGTCGCGGAACGTGCCGATCGCGCGGGACGATTCGGGAACGATCGAGGCGGTCCGGGATTTCTCCGCACCGTAGATTGCCGCAATCACCTCTTCGGTTGCGATCATCTCCTCACGCACCGCGATGTCGGCCCGGGCGAGATCCTTGATATACGTCGAATAAAGCGCGGTTTCATGAAACCGCTGTGTCGTCACAACGATTGCCACACCCGCCTGGAGATCAACCGCGACGAACTCGCGGCGCGCGGTCGGCGTGATGCGCAGCGCGGCATCGGGCGTCGCTTCGCACAGGATCCGCTTGAACGAAGGCAGCGAATCGAGCGAAATCAGCCGCGGCAAACCGACCGATTCGATCTGGACATCGGATTCGATCAGCGCGCTTGCATCCGGGTCGGTCGCTGGACGCGCGAACTCGCGCTTGCCGACTTCGACTACCTCCGGCTGGGCCATGCTGCTAACCGGCTCAGCTTTGCCCGGCACATCCGCTATCTGCTGTGCGACGGTAGCGCGCATTGCATCGACTTCGACCAGTTGCGGCTCGGCGGTGACCGCCTGAGCAACTGCGGCCTCGCCGGCGACGCGAGCGGTTGCAGCGGGCGCGAACTCGTACGCCGCCGCGAACGCGTCCGGACTTTCCTCCAGCGGCTCGCTCCTCGATGCGGCGACCGGCGCCGACGAAGCGTCAGGTGATGCAGCAGATTCCCACTCATCATGAGAATCCACGTCAGTGACGTCCCCCGCGCGCAGGCGCATCCCCAGCGTCATGTGCTGCAGGTTGACCGGCTGATTCGACGTCGTGAAACGCTGCTGCGGCGTTGCCTGACGCTTCGCCTCGCGCCGGGGAGCCGAAGAATCACTTTCGAAGCTCGGCTCGTGACCGCCCACGATCGGCATCGCGCCCGCCGAGTTCTCGACAAAGCTTGCGCGGATTCCACGTAGCCTCGACCACAGACCACCAGGAACTGGCTGTTCGTTCTCCGGTGCACCGGTAAAGAGGCTCATTGCGCGCCTCCCTGGAGAATCGCCGGTCCCGGCCCGCTCGCGATTCCCGGCGGTAGCGGACTGCCGAGATCCCAGATCGCCTGCAGCGAGTTGCTAGCTGGGCCAGTCTGCACTGCCGCGACGATCTGTGTCATCGCGCGAATCGGTTCGGTCCAGGTGCGCGGGTGCTTGCCCGCCCCTTCTTCAACCGTCACCAGAAACCCGTTGACCTTGCGTGCTGTCCAGCCGTTGAGCAGCTTCTCGCCCGTGCGCGCCGTGTACACCGCATCGTTGTACTGGTACAGGACGAATGATCCTCCGTGATCGTCACGATATGCCCCGACGAACGTGACGGGAGTGACCGGCGCGACGTATCGGACTGGCTTCTGCACGACCACTGGGGGAGCGGCAGCAGCCGGAGTCGACGCGGGCGCAGCCGGCGTACGCGGTACGGCAATCGGCTTCGGATCGCCCCCTGACAGATCCTGAATGATCTTTGCCTGCGAGAGCTGATCGACGTCTTCGACCGTGAGCCTCGGCGTTTCGGCCCGGGCCGCGAATGCGCACAGCGTGCATACGACTGCGGCCAATGTCTTATCCCAGTACATAGTATTTGCCCTTTGCAACGAACCTGATTCCGGCAGCGCCGTCCTTTCCTGCTTTTGTCTGGACCGTCGCGATGAGTGAGGCCAGTGCCATGTTCGGCGGGAGCTTCGCGAGTAATGGCATCTGCCATCTGTACCCGTCGATTTCCCAAGTCCCTACTTTCAGAATCGCGCCGCGGTGCGGCTCGCCAGCGGGTAGCGCGAGAACAGGCTTCGGCGCCGGATCGAAAATCACCTTGTAGCCGTAGCTGTCGAGCTCCAGCGGCTTCACCGACAGGCGTTGTGCTGGCGTCTGTAGCATCCGGGTCATTGTCTCCATCGAAGGCCATCTTTTTGCGTTGGCGAAGCTGACGTTTGCGACCTTCGGGATGGTCATTCCCTTTGTCGTCAGATGCTGGCCGTCCGCGTTGAATGACACCGGCAGCATGTCCGCGGTCGCGCTCTGCTCGAAGCCAGCGAAGGTCCCGCCTGCCCGCAGGTAGCTGTTGACGCAGTTGCCGTGAACCCCGCAGTCTTCCTTGTCAAGCTGCCAGCCGGTACGGATCACGTCCGTCTTGCCGCTCAGCGTGAGCAATTCAGGTGCGAGGTCGGCCGCGAGAGGCTGCGGGACGCGGAACGTGCTAGCGACGGCCTGGTCATACCGCTCCTGCCATGTGGCTACATGCTCCTGAGGCGGCGAAAAGAAATCCATCGCCTTCAGGACCACCACCACAATGGCCAGCGCGATGACCGCGACCGGCAGCAGCGCCGGGATAGAGATCGGCAACTTCGAGACGCGCCCGGCTTTCTTCTGCGCGAGCAACTCCTGGGCGCTAAACGGCTCATCAATTCCAGCGATCGACGCGCCGGAGCCGAAGATGGTCAACGCGAGGTTGGTGCGAAGGCATTCCTGTTCAATGTCCTGCTGACGGCGTCGCGCGTCCTCGATGCTGAGCACCTCGTCGCTGCGCACCGCGCCACGCACAACACAGACGAGGTGCACCAGTTGCTCATCCTGCAGCAGCACCAGGGCCGCCGGCTTCGCCTTGACGCGTTCGTTCAGGGCGACGCGCGCCGCTCCCGAATACAGTCTTGCTCCGCGCGTCTCGACAGGATCGGGCGTGGCAAACCCGCCAATCTTCTCGCCGGCGACCGTGATCTCAACATAGTGCGTGGCACCGAAATCATCGGCATAGCGGCGAAGCTCGGCGCGCGCGCCCTTGACCGGATAGGCGCGCCAGTCGAGGCCGAACACCAGCCGCGCGCGCTTGTCTCCCGGTAACGGTTCCGTGACGTGCATGGCGGCGCTCACATTGACGGCACGACCGTAGCGGTCAGCATGATTACCTGGAACGTGTGCGCCCTGTTCCAAGTCCCGGTAATGCCGCCAATGCCGCCGTTGGTCGTACTGTTGTTCTGGTCTGTCATCGCCCCGTAGATGACAACCGTCTGGCCGTCCGCAAGCGAGAGCGTCTGGTCGTCCTTGTTGCCGATCGTGTGCGCAAGCTGGATCTGCTGCTCCGTCTGGCCGGAGCCGACGGCAGCGTTCGTGAACGGGCCGTTGAGCTTGGACGAGTCGCTCCAGTACGCCAGGATGATCTGGTTATGATCGTTCACTGACGGCAGGATATTGAGGAAGTTACCCGTCGTAACGGTGCCCGGCGTCAGGCCCGGAACGCCTCCCGAAGTCGCAGTAAGACTGCCCGCCGATGGCGTGGTAGAACGCAGGTAGTCGTCGCTCTGGAAGGTCGCGACCGAAATCGGCAGGCCGTTCAGCGTGAGTTTCGTCTGAGTGTCGTCCTCGATCGTCTTCCCGTACGAACTGAGCGCATTGATCGCCGCGTTCGTACCGTTGAAAGGCGCGTTGGGATTGAGCACCGACAGGCCCATCGATCCGCCACCTGAAGACAGAGACGTGGGCGATGTAAAGCTGATCGCGTATTTGGCAAGTCCACCCTGGAGACGGCTGAACACCACGTCCGCATTCACGCCTGCCTGACTACCATCGTTCAGTGCGATCTGGATCGTGCGTACACGGACCATGACCTGCCGGGTCGAGATGGCGTTTTCGTGCTTGAGCACCTCGCCCATCCGGTCAGCCGCTTCGCGTGTGTCGTAGATCATGACGAGACGGCTTTGCGGATTGACCGTGACCTTGCCCATTGGGGACTTCAGCGCATTGAGTTCGTTCATGATGTTCTGGATCTGATCGAAGTCCCCCTCGCGGCCGGTCGAAGTCACCGCCGTGAACGAGCCGGTATCGCTACCCGAACCTGTACTGCTGCCTCCGCTCGACTGGTTACCCGTCGACGTATTCATGCCTTTCGACATGGTCGACTTGATCGATACCTTGCCCGGGATCACGGCGATCTGATACATGCGCGTGACGAACCGTGAAATGCTGATCGTCGAGCCGTCGAACGACCAGTCAAGCCCGAGATTCTCCGTCACGCCCTTCAGGTACTCGCCCACCTTGCAGTCAGGGCAGCCCTCTGAGTAGATGGGCTCCTCCTTTGAACTCGCGGCGCCGGGCATCATTGGCCCGGCGGCACTCTTCTTGGTGTCGCCACTGGATACCGTCGGAATAAGTGAGTCAGGTGTGACGAACACGTCTGGACTCAGATGCACTGGGTAGCCAGTAGCGCTCTGCACCAACGTAGCAATCTGGCTGATCTTCAGATTCGGCGGAAAGGTGACTGTCTTCTCACGGAAAACGGCGGGCAGCGATGCGTCGTATGACAGCGGCACCATCCGGTCACCGAGGTAGGCATCGGGCACATCCTCAACGAGCGGCAACGGGTCGGGCACACCATTCATGGCGTTCGTTGCAGCCGTGTTCGCCGCATCGTAGGCACGATTGACATCGCCCTGGGACACTGCGCACCCGGCAAGCGAGAGGACAGCAAACGCGGCGGCGCTCGCCTTGAGTTTTGGGTAACGCATGATCTTCAGTCCTTGCAGGAAGCTGCCCGCGCGACGACGCGGATCACTTGGTTGGTATGCCGGCAAATACGGGTCGGCGTGCGCATGTGATTGGTCGCCTGCATGACCTGCGTAAGCACCGCAGTGAAATCACCGGTGAAGGTCGCGTTGAACTCCAGCGGCAGGTCATCGTCGATCTTCCATGCCAGTTGCCATCCTTTCGCCTGCAGCCAACGGTCAAGCGCGTTGCGCAGATTCACGTCCTGTGGCGAAATCGTGAAGGTCAATGCTGACGGCTCGCCGCCTCCCGTCAACACGACAGGTGCAACAGCCATTGACGGCCCCGGGGTCGCAGCGGCCAGCACCATTGGCGTCGGGCTCACGGCACTCGCAGGAGCCGGTGCTGCGGCCGAAAGGACCTGCCAGCCGTCTCCCGCCGGCGGCGCCAGTTTCGACTGGTTGGGATCCACGGCTGCGGATGCGTCGAGGGAAACGCCCGTCACAACGAGCGCGATGAGAAGCTGGGCGATCATTCGCATAGGGCGCTCAGTCGGTATGGTGATTTGCATTGGCATGATCAATGGGTGACTCGCTGAAGACGTCGGTAGATGTCGTTGGCATAGACGAGCTGTTTTGAACTCGACGAAGCGTTGTATGCGCCAACCGCTTTCCAGGTCGGGCCAAAGCGTCGAATCTTGCGGGCGAGAATCCAGGTCCCCACATAGGCGTTCACGCATGCGTCGAAGAGTTGCGCGCGCCCGATGCCAAACTGCGCAAGTGTGGGCAGTTCCGCCGAGTTGACCTGCATGAGCCCGATGTCCTCCGACCCATCCGTATTCACGTTGACCGCGTCCGCGCGCATACCGGACTCCTTCTGCGCGATTGCACGCACCAGTTGAACGCTGATGTGCTGGTAGTTCGCCGCATCGCTCAGGCAGTCTGCGTGTGCGGCGATCATGGGAAGAATTCCAGCCGTCGCAGCGATCAGGACGTGGCGCATCATGACGACGCTCCAGCGGGCTCGGAGTACTTCACATCATGGCGACGCGTGACGTTGACCGTCTGTCCATCCGCCGTCACGATGAACTGGTCGGCTACGCCGTTGAAGCGGTAGTACTGACCCTTCTGCTCTCCGCTACCGAGATGCCGCACGTCGGCGACCGTGACGCGAACAACGGAATCAGCGAACTTGAAGAAGGTCTGGCCATCCTTGTCGAACACCGCCTCCAGATGCGCCGGGTTGGCCTGGTCAAAGTCATAGACCGTGCTTGCTGTGCGCGCAACCTCGACGCGTGCCGAGCCGTTCGATACGAATATCTGGTCCACGCGGTCGATCGTCACAACGCTGCCGTCCCACTTCGGATGAAGGGATTTGCCGTCGGCCGACAGGAACCGCAACTCTGGCTGTGGCTTCGAAGCGAAGCGGATCTGCGTATGCGAGTCATCACCGTCGCGGATTGCCTCTGCGCCGAATTTTTGGGCGAGCATGGATGGTTCCGGCGACGTGACCGCCGTTGCCAAGGGGCCGGACGCAGCATTGGCCGAATCCGCGGGCGGCTGCTGGCCCGCTGCATAGTTCAACGCCGCGGACTTAGGCGCATCGCGATGCACGCGCACATGTCGCGCATTGAAATTCACGTCGGCGTAGAAGCCCGATTGCGTCATCAGCCGGTCGAGCGCCTGCAGCCAGTTCTCCCCTTCATGGGTCTGGAATTGCGTCGCGCTGGTGAGGTCCACGTCCTTCTGGGCAGAGCCGCTCCAGCCCTGAGGGACGAGCGCCTTGACCAGGTTCCCGACCGGCATCGTGGCGCCGAGCCCATGCACAGGTTGAAGTGCGCCGTGACCGCCGATCAGGACGAGCCTGTTCGAAAATCCGTCGAACGATGCTGGCTCATCATCCTTCTGGACGGTCGGAATCTCGCCTGTGCCACCAATAAACGCGTTCGCTTTGGTCCAGCGTGCCGCGACTGTCTGCCCACCGATGTGATAACTCACGGTCTCCGGCGTTCCATCGATCACAACATAGGGACCTTCCTCGTGACCACCGTCAGCGGTAATGACCTGCCCCGCCCGTGGCTGGATATAGGTCTTTGAGCCGTCATTGAAGATCAGCGCCGGGCGCTCGGTCAGGCCACCGTCGATCTCATAGTCAAAGTCGAACGGGTCGGTGCTGGCTGCATGCGCCAGCACGCCGGCGGCCATCGCACAGGTAATAGCAATGGAGGTAACGATGCGCTTCATGGGCCCGCTTCGATCTGGGTGAGGTGGCGCGCGAACTGCGCGAGGTATGCCTGTCCCGGCGCAGGGTTCGCACTGTGGTAGTACTCGATCGCCTTCGCGACCGAATGCGTCTTGCTGTAGTTCTCGTTGAGAATGTCTTCAGCAATACGGATGTTCGTTGCGGGCGCGAGTGCATCCCACGGCGAGGCAAAGCGGCTCGCGTGGTAGTGCCAATTGATCTGCATCAAACCGACATCGAAGTCGTAACGGCGAGCAGCGAGCAGCGTTTCGATCGCCTCATAGGCGTCCGTACGCGTGCGGAAGAAGAAGCTCTGCCCCGCGACATTCAACGTCCATGGCCACGGTCGCCCGTTGAACGCGGACTCGTTCAGTGCGACGCCTGCCAGCACCTTGGGATCGATGCTTGTGTGCATGGCCTGGAACATCGCCGTGATCGGCGCGCACGCCCACCCCCCACGCCGCTCGGCGATGGCGGCTTGCGCATCATCGTCAAGGCGTGCGGGCTGCAGCCAGCCGTTGTGGATGAGCAGCTCGCGCAATCCGACGGCGCGGGATTGCACATCGACTGTGATTCCCGCATCACTGTCACTGCTGATGGACTGTCCAACGAACGGAGAGGCCCACGCCGTGAATGCGTTCAGCCCGCAGTAGAGGACTGGCGTGCCGTCCAGCGTCAAGACGTGCCGCGCGCCGGCATCGGCGATCACGATACTCGCCGGGCTGATGACCTGACTGATGGTTGCGCCACGCGCGCCCATTACGCCAACCCCGAGCACAAATGCGAGAAGAACGCGCTTATTCACGGTAGGGCTCTAGCGTGATATCGCGGTTCACCTTGATCATGAACCGTTTCCCCGGCTCGACTGTGATGGTGGGTGGGATGTTCTGGTACCGACTCAGCACCGACTGCGCCGTGTTGGCAGCCACCTGCCCCGCCGTCGATCCCACCTGGGTGACGCCCAGGGAGTTCGACGTCGTCGCCGTGGTGCTGCTCTTGTCGAACGTACCCAGAAGGATTGCCGTCAGAAACGACGTACCGTAGATCTTGAGGAAGTGGTTGTTGACGTCGCCAGAAAAACCCGCCGTTCCATCCGGGTCCGCACCCTGGGCACCGAAGAGCGGAACATGCTTGCCATTGGGCAGGCGAAGCTCCGTACCGGCAACGAGGATGCTTTCCTGTCCCACCTGGATGTCGCTGTTATAGGGCGCAACGATAGTCGAGCCTTTGGGAATCATCAGGCAGCCGTTACCCAGGCTGTCATAGACGTTCTGTTCCACGACGAGATCCGCCGTTCCGGGCCGGTCGGAATTAAGGCCTTCGATAGTCTCGACCTGGATGTGCCCGGGTGGTGAAAGGGTGCAGCCTCTCGATTGCCCAACGAAGCCCGCTGCAAGAAATCCCTCACCCGTAGCCGACTGTGCCTTGGCGTCGTTGATGAACTGCATGTCATGCTGCTGGGTTGTCTGGGTGGACCCCTGCCCCGCCTTGGCTCCAAACGCCTGGGCCTGTGCGTTGGCCGCATTCAATGCCGCTTTCTGTGCAGCGGCCTGCTCGTCGGCAACGTCAGCAGGCGTCGGCACGTTGGGCAGATGTGACTGCTGCTGCGTGCTCTGGTCCTGAACCTTGACGCCGGGCCTGAAGATCGGCGAATCGTAGATGTTGTCCTGCGCCGTCTTCTGCGCAAGCGCGCTATTGGCGGCCGGATCGTTCAGGAAACCCTGAGCCGTGAGCGACGGGCGCCCCGTTGCGCCTGGAAGCTGGGCGGGAAGTTCGGCTGGAGCTTGCGCAGCGACAGACGATGCCGCGCGCGCGGCCGCTTCCTGCTTCTTCGCAGCCGAAATCTGGTCGTCGATGATCTTGTCGACGTCGTCGTTAGTCGATACCTCCTTATGGACCGCAGCCGATTCCCGTTCCTTGCGCTGCAGCTTCGCCTCTTCTGCGACCTCGTTGGTCTGCTTGAGCTGGTAATAGAAACCGATCGCGGCGATGACGATGGCCGCAACGGCGCCGACAGCCAGGATCGCATTGCGCGGTGATTTACCCTTGACGATCGAAGGCTGATCGCTGCCCGGTTGCTGGTTCGGTTGTGCCATGGCGGAGCCCCGGTCAGAAGCCGAACAGACCGTGGTGGCCGCGCGTGATCTTTACTTCGTCGTTCGGCCCACGCAGCACGATCTCGTCGGCCAGTTGCTGGACAACGAGGTACTGATGGCACTTGTTGAAGTCCGGGCTCACGATATCGCCGTGGTCCTTGACGACCGGAACCGGGTACGGCGCATCTTTCGGCAACATGATCCAGACGAAGCGGCCATCGTTGAAAACCGTCTCTGGACGAAACGGAGCCGAGCCGGACACGGTGTAGTCGAAATCCAGCTTGCCGGGTGCCACTTCCACCCCGCGACATTCGCCGGTACCTGAATCACTGCCGACCTGGCCGTCCCCTGCCCCACCTGTCCCGGCACGACCCGCGTCGTCACGTGCGCGAACCTTCTCCATCAACGACTGGGGGTAGCGAAAACGCACGCTCTGATAGAACAGTCCGCCGAGCGGTGAGGACACGAGTGTGAAATCGTATTCCCGCTGATTTGTGCTCAGATGCATCGTGTTCACAAGACCCGGTTTCGTGGGTTTGACGAACACGTGATTGGCGCCGTCGGTATCGATGATCCATTGGACCGAGTCGCCAAGGCCCGGATCGGATACAAGCTTTTCACCGGGAGCCAGCTCGATCGTGGTCAGCTTGAGCGGAGCCGTCATTACCCGGAAGATCTGATCGCGACTGTACGGAAACACCGCCATACGCGCGTCGCCCGGCATTGAAACCGGATCGGCCCCGGTGTTGAACGGATTCGCAGGACTGAGCGGGTCGGCCAGTGCAGCGGTCGCTAATGACGGCACGCCAGCGACGTCCGCTTGCAGCGGCGCCTTATGCGCGGCGAGAGCCGGGACCGATGCGACTGCACATGTCAGGATCGCAACGCAGTTGATGAATTTGCGGACAACATGGCTCATTGATGCGTCTCTTCCAGCGTGAACAATGGATAGAAAATCCCGAATGGGTTCGCCGTGAGCGCGTCGTCCGCCGAAGGGGGAACGATCTGATAACGCCAGGTCAAGGCGAAATGCGTGACGACCGGCTTGTCGGTCGGGTTCTGGGTGGTGCTTGTTGTGAATTCAACGACCGCCGTGGATTCGTCCAGCAGCGAAACCGATGAAACGCGAACCTCACGAACAAGCTTTGGATTCAGGGTGATCGCCTGGTATGGCGCGTCGGTTTTGAGCCAGTTTGCGAACTGGCTTTTTGCGTTGCCAGCCATCTGTGCCTTGATCGCGTCGATGTTGCGCTTCATGCGCGAGTTCTCGACGCTATCGGTCAGGATCGGTTCGATCGTGAACCAGGCAGTGACCGAATCCTTCATCGAGGTTCGCAGTGCCTGGTCTTCTGGTTTGTAGGCGGTAAGCTGGCGAACAATGGGGTGCCCTCCCGCATCCGCCGATATTCCATACGATTTGACTACGGAGGGCGGTGGTTGGCGTGTCCAGACTGCGCCGACGGCGAAAGCCGCAACGATGAAACTGAAGATTTTCCAGTGATTGGTTTCGACACGCAGGCGCGTGCCGTTGTCGAAGATGACCTTTTCAGGGTCTTCCTCGTTGTAACCGCCCGGCAAGGGCGATAACGCGATCTGCTTTTTACTCTTCAAGAAACGCATGACGGACTATCCAGTTGGGCCGACTCAATTGAACCAGTCCAAACGGGTAGTAATTCGTGCAAAAGCGATGCGATTTGAGGCTTCTTTTCGTGCCGAAGCGCCTGACGCCAACGCTATCCGCAAGGCGGGTGCCTATAACCGGTTACAGCCTGTTTGCCGAAATGATGCTGAAAGTTTGGAGCTTTTCGACACCAAGAACACATCTATGAGTGGATGATTTCGATAGCGTGCGCTCAGAAATTGCACGCTTCGGATAGAAACGCGGCGCGCACTTTCGAGGAAAACGGCCAGCAATCAATTGGTTAGCATCAACGTATGCGATGGAGTGCCTGTAACCGGTTACAGGCACTCCATCAATGAAGCAAGCGTTCTACATCTGAACGCATATCCGCGGAACAAGGCGTCCTTGACGTCGGCTGATTGCTGATACCTTTTCAGACGATAACCACAGGCTTAAGTACAAACCGGCGCAGGTCGTGAGCAGGAGAAATCTCTGGCTGCGCTTAAACCATAGCTTGCCTCGCGCGGATGACTCCACACCTCCACAGGGTCACCCCTCTAACGCATACCATTCCACCCGAAACAGCGCGCCTATGAAGTTCCATATAATTGCTAAGGAAAACATCTCTGACCGACAGAAGGCTATCAACGTCCACGCAAATTTGCGTGATAGCAGTTGCACGCCTGCGGCGTTGGGTCGGTTTTATATATCAAACAGATCTAGACCGATCGCGCCAAAGCAATTAGTCAGCATTCCAAATTTAAAGGAAAGGCAGCCCCAGTGGATCTGGGGCGCTTCTATCGGGCTATGCTAAACGATGGTGTTTGGTCTTCCCAGCGACAGATCGCGGCCGACTTGGGACTTTCTCGAGATATGGTTGCTCGCCGTATTGCGCTCGCACAGGTGCCAGACGAAGTGGCAGCTGCTTTTGGGGGCGCCGATTCTTTATCGTTGCGAACAGCAAAGACTATCGCTTCGATCATGGCAATGATTGGAACGGAGCAAATCAGGGCAAATGCCGCAAAGATCCCGTTTGACGCTAAGCGGTCGATTGCCAAAACGCTCTCATTTCTCGCAACGGGCGCCCTACCCTCCTAAGCGGTGCGTGGGCCATTCTTGTCGCCCCTAGACATCATGGATGGACCTGCCAAAGCGTGGTTGACCGGCTCTACGTGATCGGCGGTGGGTCGCTTCGGCCGGGAGGGTGCCAATTGCGCCGACCAGCGCCGTGTGGTGCTCATGCACGCAACCCAGCTTTGCTTCCAGCGCACGCAAGCCAAACCTTGCTAACTGGGACGCGTTCACATAATGGTGTAAAAGTTGCTTAAATTTGGTCATTTGCCGCGCGCGTTCGTCTTCGGCCGGTCAGGTGCGCGCTCGGGCTGCCTTGGGTTTGTTGCGCAGATATACAAAATGGTAGAAGGCAAAGGAAAGGTCCGCGTGGTTGAGAACGTCTGCTTCGCCAATGGTGGCTATGTTGAATTTGAGACGCTTGATGGCCAGCTTGCCAGAAGGCGACGCAATGTACGCGCGCATGAAGTCTTTCCTCGTCCGTGCGTCGACCAGGACGAAAGCTTCGCGACCAGCGCGGACCTCGTCGGCCAATCGCAGCTTGGCTTCCTCCTCGCGAGCTGCGCTGTTCGCTTCAACCGCGATCCTCGTGGAGGATCTGGCAGTCACCTCGGCCTGCTCTTCCGAGGCTTTTTGGGCCAGTACCGTTTTCATCCGGCGTTCAGCCTCTGAGAGCTTATAGCCCTCGGTGATGGCCTTCATCAGATAGCCCGCAGGACTCTTAACCACCTTCGCGTCATCAATCTTTGCGCGGGTGTATTCGATTGCATCAAGGATACGTTCATCGGACCAGATTGCACGGTTCTGCGAGATGACACTGAACTGCTTCTCGGTGAAGCCGAATTCGTTTTTCAACGTGGTGTAGGTTTCCTTCAACCCAATTAAGCTCGCGCGAACGGTATCGGCGCCTTCCTTCCTGGAAAGCCTGAAGCGGATCCGATCAATCTTCTTGGACTTGGGGCTTTCGGTGCGCGTCTCGTAGCTCAGATCGATGTCAGAAACCTCGTTGATTTGCTTTACCGCGGGCTCTAGACTGTCCCGCTTGAAATACTTGAAAACTGTTGCGCTGGAGCCCGCTTTGCCTGGCCAGTTTCGGACCACATCGATTTCAAACCAATCCGTGATACCGTCCGTCACGTAAGCAACGACGTGGTCATAGATTGCACGTGCATAAGTGAGGGTGAAAGCCGATGTAATGCGAAGGCTTAACCAGTGCGACTTTTCCGGGTCCTTGATGTGCCGGATAAGCGGTTGCGGGACTTCAAACGTTATGCGTCCTTTGTCGATACCGACAATGCCGAGCAGCTGCACGGATACCCACTTTTCGTTTTCGGGTGAAGTGCTGCCATGCGGTGCCGTGGACACTTGGATGAGTGCCTTCTGTGCTTCGGACACTACTGCTCTCAGATGCTTGTAGTTGTAGCTGTCGTAACGCATAAGCCACCTGAAGTAGCTCAGCTCAACGTCGTAATACTTCGGTACGGTCGGCTCCTGCGCCACGATGAAATGCGCTGCATCAAGCAGGCGACGGGCTGTGACTCCGACGTCCGTGACATCGACGAAAACGTTATTCCGCTGGTAGCCGATTTCCTTGGTTGACTTGTGGATCGGCAGGTCGGTCGCCAACATCTCCTCAAACAGTTCGAGCGACATCTGGCGCGATGTTGCGCGTGTCGATACGTCGTTGGACATAGTGGCCCTCTTTTCTTCGTTGTTCGCCGCGGAAAACTCTAACACGCGTAGGTGAGATGTCAAAACAAAAAGGCTCACCATGAAACTGATGTTTCAACAATTTGGCTCACCCACGTTCGTAACGGAAACAGGGCAACAATTAGGCTCACCATGGCGCTATCAGGTGCTATTTTTCGCCGAGCCGTAAGGTTGGTTTTGTGTTTTAGAGTCTTAGAAACTACAAACTAACCTACATACAGGGGGCATCAATCTCTTGAAGAAACAATTAGTTAGCTCCGCAAAGGTGAGCAATTTTGTGTCAGAGGTGAGCGGTTTTGTTGGGAGAGGTGAAGGAAATTCCGCTATGAGAGTGAAGTGTTTACCCGTTTAGAGTGAGACTTCCTGTTGCAGGCGCAGACCATGGTGAGATGAATTGTTGAAGCGTTCGTTGATGTCGCTAATGCCTTGCGTGGCGGGGGAGCCCGCACGCCAACCTGGGAGAGCGGTGAGTGTTTTTGTTGGCAACGGTGAGCGGATTTGAGTTGGCCCCAGCGCCACCCTCGTGCCCACCGGGAGAAACGCGTTTTGGCCTCGGTAGTAAGGGAGTATTCAGGCGGAATCTGACCTTCCCGGCGCGATGGTGAGGAGAATTGTGGTGCACTGCCGCGTCGCGCCCCCCCTGGCGCATGGTGAGAAGTTTTGTTGGACTAGTGTCGACGCTGGTCGCTCGTGGTGAACTGGACTCTGGGGCAGGCCGGCAATGCGAATGATGGTGAGGAATATTGTGGTCGTGTTGTCCTCCGCAGTGATTCTGCTGCACTGCAAGGGTAATCATGATCGTTTCGAGTGGGCACCGCTTGCCTCTTCTCTGGTGTATTCAACAAAAGTTCTCACCCACCATCGTGGCCGAACCTCCACTTGTTCAACAATTCCCCTCACCACGGCCTTCGAGAATGCATTCATAAAAAGTGTACAACGCGCCACGGAAATGGATGCATCTCATATTATGAAATACCCAAATGTTTTTGGTTGCAAAATAGCTACTTAACTCTGCTTTCTAAGAGACGTGGTTAAGTTACCCGCATTTTTTTGTGTTTTTCTAGTATTCTACGCTTCGACTCGATTTCTGACTAAACCTTAAAAACATGTCTAAAGCAGAATTCCCTGCAATTACGCGAAGAGTGACCTTGGGTGAGCTTGCGGGTTTCGCGGAGACGCTTAACACGCTCACAGAGGATTTGCGTAACAGCATCCTGACGCCGAAACCGCGCAAATCGGCTCCAATATTCACTACGGCTGAGATTGCCGAGCTTTGCGGACTGGACCGCACCAAGATTCATTACCAAGCCACAAGGGAAGGGAGCACGTTGCCAGCAGGTGAGGCATCGGGCACTGGTCGTAGCCGCCAATTCACACTTGCCGAGGCGCGGACTTACGTGCAGCAGCTGTCCGAAATATACCAGTCGCCTCTTGTCACAGGGTCACGCGGTGCGGACGGGAAGGTCATCCTCGTCGCCAACTTCAAAGGGGGTTCGACCAAAACGACGACGTCGATGTGCCTTGCGCAGGGATTGTCGCTCCGCGGCCGGAGGGTGCTCGCCATTGACCTGGACCCCCAGGCATCACTTTCCGAGCTTTGCGGGCTGTATGCAGAGAAGGAGGTCGATGAGGATTCGACGGTTCTCCCGTTCATCTATGACCAGACCATCGAAGGCGGGCTGTCATCATTCATCAAGCAGACCTACTGGGACGGTCTGGACGTCATCGCCGCACATCCCTCCTTGTTCAGTGCGGAGTTCTACATTCCGTCGATGCTCAAGACCAGGCCCAGCTTTCAATTCTGGGCAATCCTGCGTGAAGGTCTCTCGTCGCTTCGCAGCCAGTACGACTACATCATCCTCGATACGGCGCCTTCGTTGTCCTACCTGACGCTCAATGCGTTGATGGCCGCGGATTCGATGGTCATGCCGTTGGTTCCGGAAAGCCTCGACTTCATCAGTTCTGTGTCGTTCTGGGGGCTGTTCTCCGACATCGCGCGGAACTTCATGGAGAAGGAGGCCAACAAGGCCTACGACTTCATCTCGGTGATCCTTTCAAAGGTCGATAACAGCCCGACTTCGTCGGCATCCGTGGTTCGTCCATGGACACAACGGGCATATGGCGACTGGCTGACGACAACCGAAATTCCGGCAAGCTCGGCGATGAGTAGTGGCGCGCTTGCATTGTCGACGGTATTTGACCTAAGCAAGAAGGACGCGAGTTCGAAAACTGTCGAGCGGGTTCGTCAGCCGCTCAGGGAATACTGCAAGTGGATTGACGACATGTACGTTGAACAATGGAGGCTCGGCAAATGAACATCCGTGCTCGAATGGCCGAGCAGACCGCTAATCTGCGCGCTGCTTCAGATATCCCGAAGGACGAAATCGCAGCGTCCAAGCAAACAAGCGATAAACCGAAGACTGGGCCGGGGATGGCTGCCGCCTTGGCTGCGGCCAATATCAAGATTCAGGAGTTGGAGACGCGCGGCGCGCAATCAGTCCTGCCCGTGTCAGAGATAGTGCCGAACCCGTGGCAGCCCCGGAGGGTTTTCAACGAGGCGAAGCTGTCTGAACTCGCAGAGTCAATTCGCGAGGTCGGGCTGCTACAACCAATCGTCGTTCGCCGAGTGGAGTCTGCCTATCAGATTGTCGCGGGCGAGCGGCGTTGGCGCGCGCATAAACTGGTGGGACTTGAGGAAATAAAAGTCCTCGTTGTTGATTGCACGGATCAGGATATGGCCGTGCTGGCTCTGGTCGAAAACATTGGCCGGGATGACTTGGCCGACTATGAGATTTCCGTCTCCCTCCGCCGTACGGAAAAAGAATTTCCGAATCGCACGCGCTTGGCCGAAGCCGTCGGCATGAGCCGGCGAGGGCTATACAGATACCTCGCATTCGACAGCCTACCCGCGTTCATCACGAGCGACCTTGATATCAATCCGACGCTTATTGGTGGCAATGCCGCCGATGCGATTGCGAATGTGATCAAGAAGCATGGTGAGAATGCTGTAGCCGCTGCTCGCGAACTTTGGCCGGACGTCGTATCCGGAAACCTGGACCAAGGAAAGTACGCGCCGGCGATCGCTGCCCTGCTCGGCCGTCGTGCATCTAGCACAACGGCTCGCGAGCGTTCAATTGAGAAGTTCTTTGCCGGAAATACCCACGCAGGCAGCATTACCAAGGACGTGAACAGCTTCACCGTAAAAATCAAGACGGGCGTCCTGTCAGATGCACAGGAGATTCGGATTCGCCAAGTCATCAGCGAGTTGTTTAACGGCGATCCCACTTGATCGAAGTTATCGCCGATAGGCCTGGAGCCCGCCTTGACGCGGGCTTTTTTTTCGCCCGCCAGATTCAACGCGCTATGAAGCCGCTGCGATGTGTATGCACTTTCAACGTGTGATTGCTTGAGTGACTGCCTGCAAATCGCATGTACCAGAGACGTGTTGTTGCGGACGAGAGTGTGCTACTAGGCACACTTCTCGGACGGGCTCCGCTTGCGAGGCGACACGATCAGAATTGGTCGGCCGCCCGTGAATCTCCGCATCCGCACGGGTAGAGTAGTCACACCCGTCCCCGTCCCCCCGCGGGAAGACGAAACAGTGTGCTACTAGCACACTATTCGGCAGGAGGCGTCTTGGAAGCGACGCAAGTTGGCTGCCTCGCCGTAAATCCCCCACGACCGTATACCGCCAGGGACGTATCCGCCTCCAAAGATTTTTTGAAGAGGGTAAGCAACGATGGTCGCAGCCGGGTGTGCCGACGGATTCGCTGGGAAAGAGGCAATGCACGCGCGTTGTCTCGTATCGGGCCAAGATGTCTCAAAGTTCGAATCACAGGGATCAATCGAGCTCATCTACTTCAACTGCAGCTGACATATTCTTCGCCAAAGACGACCGGCGTGTTGCGCTTTTTGTCGGGCTGAATGAGACCTGTAGATCGCACATAATGCTGCTCACAGTGCATTGGTCCGTCCGAACGATGGAGCTGCCGTCGAGGGATAACTCACGCCTCCGTCACCAGAGGTGCTGATGTCCTGAGACTCGCTGTGCGTACGATGAATATGCCGACTATTACCTGTCCGGAGATCGGCCCCTTGATCGTTCCTCGATTGGATTAGCGCAAGACGCAGCGCAACGGGTGCCGCCAGCGGCTCAGGAAAGCGCGCTGCCGAGCGCCATCAGTTACCGCCGCGCCCGTTGCGCAAGGCCACCAGGTTTTTATACGTCGAGGTGCCCTTCCGCCTTCAGCAGCCACGCCTGGTAAAAGCAAAGTAATTTTTTTGGGGACGATCTGCTTGGAGATCCCTTGTGGCTTGCCAGAGTGTGAACCCTAAGAAAATCGCGTGAAGTCGCCAGCCGTCACATGGTCATCCGCCCCGTTTTCGAGCGAAAAAACCGCCTCAGCGGGCAGTTCGTCGGACTTGGGCGGTGGCCAGTGCGCGTTTGAGTGGCTCGCCGTCGACGTACTGGCGGAAGGTGGGCACGTCACTGTGTCCTACATGAACGGTCACCTTTGCGCCAGGTTACGTATGTGCAACGACAGGGTGGGTTGCAGCTCTACATTCGGCCGTGTTGCAGCCATATATGCTGCGGGCCCCTATGAAATCCGCTGATTCCCACCTCATTCCATGAGCGAGCTCTGAGCTCTGGACACAGTTCAGGTTTTGCGAATCCCGATCCGACCTGTCTTTGTCATCACGCTACATCGCCAACGCAACTCTTCGATAACTTGCTTTGCTCAAGCTTGATACTCTGCCACTTGTCATACCGCACGCTTAAACCGGTTTCAGGCTGTGGTAGTGCTCTTCGTAAGGTCGATCTTGTGCGAGGATTGCCCAGATTGTTCGCGCCATCTTGTTGGCCAGCGCTACCGTCACCACATTCACCGGTCGACGCTTCTTCATCTGCTCGATCCATTCGTTTGGCTTCCTGGAACGGAACAGCACGCTGCGGGCGCCGTGGATTAGTAAGGTTCAAACGTAAGTGTCTCCCCTCTTGCTGATGCCTAACAGTTGCACCTTCCCGCCGGACCCTGTCTGCCCTGGAACAAGGCCTAACCATGCCGCAAATTCACGACCTGATCGGAATGCCTGCGGCTGCCCCATGGCCGCGACTGCGGCCGTTGCCGTGAGCAGGCCAACTCCCGGTATGGCGGCGATGGCCTTGCATGCCACGTCTAGTCTCATCCAGTCTTGCAACCGTCGTTCGATGTCGAGTATCTGCCTGTCCAGGTCCGCCAGCCGACTCCATTGCTCGCAAAGGGTATCGATGAGTACTGCTGGCAATCGATCGACGAGCTTCTCAAGGACGCCCGGCATCCCCTTGTCAAGTGCAGCGCGGCTCTTGCCCATTACTTCGCCATACTCAGTCAGCAATCCCCTCAGACTGTTGATCTGCATCGTTCGGAACTACACGAGCTGCTGCCGCATGCGATGCATCGCCAAGACCGCCTGCTGCGCCTCAGTCTTTACGGCGACCGCTTTCGCTGGTTGCTGAAGTGCCATCCAGATCGCCCGGGCATCAGCCACGTCATTCTTGTTTCCTGTAACAAACGCCTTGACGAACTTGGCGGGCATTACCTTCACCTGATGCCCCATTTCTATCAGCCGCTGCGCCCAATGATGCGCACCACTGCACGCGTCCATTCCGATCAGACAAGGCGTGCGATTCGAAAAGTGTTCGAGAATCGCTGTGCGTTTGATCTGTTTGCGAACAATCTCGCCAGTCTCGGGCTCGACCCAATGAAGCTGGAAGACGTACTTCGCGATATCAACACCGACTGCCGTAAGCGTCATCTCTGATTCTCCGGTTTGCCTGTCAAAATCCTGATGATCGCCTATCTCGAAGGGTCGCCCGGTTCTCGCTGCGAAGCGCGAATATCGTACGGCCGTCAGCGGTGGGAGGGACCGTTCATTTCATTCCATGTTTTCGAGTGCCGCACTGGCGTCCAAGGCCATCGCGGACGGCTTGGGGCAGTCGTTTGGCGTAGCTGTGGCGTAACCAGTGCGTGGAAGCACATTCGAAGCGGTTGGCATCAGCACGCTGTCCATGGGACCGGGCGTAAATGAGAGCCTCGCTGCACAGGCTGGTTATGAGGTTCCAGATCGCAGTGCGCGCGCGGATGTCCTTAAGCTGGCCCGAGGGGGAGCGCCGCACTGACAGCAGCAGCGGCAACTCCTCATCTGGCGCCGGCACCGGTGGCAGGCCAAACGCAATGCGATAGGCTTGTAGTGATAAACCAATCTCGTCGCACGGCACCCCAGCGCGCCTTGACGCCTTTGCCGCGTTCGACGCGCAGCAGCCACTGTAAGAGTGCTGCGTCCGGAAACCCGCGCCGCAGGGTCTCGGGTACCGGTTCGATCCGCACATGGCCCATCCGGCACTGAACGACTTCAGTCGTGCGCAATCCTTTCCGTTCAAACAGATCCACCGCGAACAGGTCGCGCGCCTTCGACAGAATCGCCTCGCGGCCCGATTCCGCGCCCGGGCGAGCCGAGATTGCTTCGCGGACCAGCGCAGTGCCGTCGGCAGAGAGGAAGCGGGCCTGCTAATCCCGGTCGCGGCGGCCCACGGTCGGCAGTACGGTGGCGGGATCAAGCTGCAGGTAGCCGACGTCGCGCAGCCAGTCGAAGAACGACGTGACGATTTTTTGGGTCTGGCTGGCTGAGCGGGCAGACAGAGGCCCCAGAAAGGGCCGCCAGTCGGGCGACCGCGCCGCACGCCGGCCTTGCGGACTGCCCATGGTGCGGGCGACTGCAGGAACCCGACGTACGCGGCAAACTCGTCCAGCCCCCGGTTTGAGATCGGCACGCCAGTATGGCGCGCATACCAGAACAGACGCTCGGCCTCTGTGCGGTACTGTGCCAGGGTGGTGGCGGCGAGTCGCCCGCGACCAGTCGCTTTGGCCGCGTGCCAGCGCCCGACGAAGTCCTCATCGGACAGGTCCGGTGGCAGGATCAGGCTTTGAAGCCGGTTCCGCCAAAGAGCGAGTTCCGCACGCGTGTCACTGGCGGGGACGACCCGGTATTGTTCGGGGGTGGTCGATTGCGTTCATCGCGGCGTTCTGAGGCGAGGTAGCGTGCAACAAAAACGCAACTAACCGTCTGCGCGCTATCGTGCCGCGCTGGCCCGCGCTCGCGGGCCAAACGCCGCCCGCAGGGCCGGTGGTTGGCCGTACCGAAGCCGGGCGAGCGGGCAGGGAAGGGCCGGGGGGCACGCTGTCCTCCTCGAAATCGGTCTGACTTTTGACAATGCCCACCGCATTCCAGACCACGTTGAACGCCGGGCGCAGGACGGGCAGCAGGTCCGCGCCGAAGTCCTCGACATACACAGGCGGTGGCACGATGTCGTCAATGAAAGCGGGCAACGCGCGGTTAGCGCTGTAACGCCCTGACTGTCTGACGCGGACCAGGCGTCGACTGATCCCGGTCAGGCTGACGAATACATAGGCGGGCGCGGGAATGCCCATGGAGGCAAGGGCCTGGGCGATGGTGGGGACGTCGAGCCTGACCATCGGGAATTCGCACATCGATGGTTCGATAATCCCGCTTCTGTCGCCGTCAACCGTGAGCAGGAGGTCAGTCCCGACAAGCTCAGCGCAGCCGTTACGGAAGAGCTGGACACACCCGGTGTGGTCCTGCTGCAACTGACGGGACCTTCGAACACGATACCGTCCAGATTGACACGGGCGCCGAAAGCTGAGATCCGCAGGAATGTATCTGCGCCAGGGCGCTGCCGGCGCGAAGCAACTCCCGGGCACTGTGCGCATCCTGCCGGGTCAGCGCGAGTACCGGTACGACGTGGAAAACCAGGCGTGGTCCCGCAAGCACAGGAGCGCTGCCGGCATTGTGCACCAGGCGGGCGAGCCGGTCGTTACGAAGGGTGGTGGCCCGTTCGACCAGGCCGTCGGCGAACGTAAAGGCGGTGCGGATCGCGTGAATGTCCATCGGTTCCTTTCCCACAGAGTTGCGCAGGTAGAACTGCCCGCCGCGCACGGCGCGGTGCGGCGCGTTCGGGCTCGCCAATACGCGTAACACGACGACATGGCCGCCGCCCACCAACCGTCGGTTGAAGCGAAAGTTGCAGCACCTTTGGGCGGTCGGGAATGGGTGAAGGGTGGGGCGCCGTCTGCGCCGTCAGAACTTTTGCTTACACGCGCCAAGAAGCGAAAGTCGGAAATGCGAGGCGAGGGAAGAGAATGTCTGAAATGTCACATGCCCTAGCATTGCCTACTCGACGTGTCCGTGAAACAAACGGGTGACGGACGTCGGCACAAGAAGAATCAATGGCGGTAAGGCTTTAGGGCCTATTTTTCCGGCTTTCCGTTGGATTGTTTCACGGCTAGACGCGGTCGATGAGCAGTCAGGCCGTCAAAATGCTGTAAATGTGTCTATACACACTTATGACGCGAAAAAACGTAGCGAATGATACGTGTTTTGTGGTGATTGTATTGGCGTGTGAGCCGCTATCACTCTCAGACGCGCAGATGTCCGGGTCGTTTTGTACTAAAACATGATGCTCGGGCAAACCGGAGCGTTGTCGTTGATACCACCACGTTTCTTGCGGGCAGTCAACAACGCACGTCCGCACGGCGCGCATCGATATGACCTCTTCGGCCCGAAGATCGGGCGCCGGCTAACCCTGTTTGGACGGCTCGCCCTCGATCTGTGGGTTCGCCTCGAATCAGATCCGCACGTGGTTACGTATTGCGAGCGGCCTCTGTGCATTCCTGGCGCAAGGCCGCCCCGGGTTGTCGACTTCTGGGTCCGTACGCACGACGACGAGAAATTGTACCTTGTACGGCAAACGGGGGAGGCGAGGTCGGTGGCGCAGGGCGGTCCCCTGTTCCCGGCTTTTCACTTGTGGAGCCACGCCTCTTCGCTGCAGTTGCAGATGATTCATCCGCGGGAGCTCGACGACCCACAGGTGCTTCACGAAAACCGGACCATGATGCTTCGTTACCTGGCAGGTAGCTACGCACTTCCAGTCAAGAAATTGACGTCGGACGTGATCACCGCGTGTAGCGATGGCACTACGCTGGCAGAACTCGAACGGCGATTCGCGACGGTCGATCCGATGCTCGTTCGCTCGGCTGTCTTCAGACTGGTGCTGACCGGCGAGGTGGGATGTCCGGCACTTGCATTCGAGCCACTGGGGCCGAATACCCATCTGGAGCCGGTATGAAGCGAGTCGCCTTCGGCGCATTGCGGTTTGATCGAAGCTACATTCCGCGCGATCTTACCGATATCGGTCAATGGCCGGCGGCGGACGACAGCGCGCTTTCTGATGAGGGGCGCGACTTGCTGAAGCGCCGGATCCGGGCGATGACGCTGTTTTTGGACGGCCACACGCCTCTGCGGGAAATCAGCCGGGAAACGGGAGTTGGTTTCAACGACCTTTATCGCGTCTTCGAGCGGTGCATCACGCAGCACGAGGACGGCCGGATCTTTTGCTGCCGCGCATTGATCCCTTATCAGCACACGCGGTCGTACGACCGACGCTCGCCGGTCAAGCCATCCCGTGAGGGCGTTGCGAGCAACGCTAGCGGAGGGCGGTTTCAAGGGTGAAGCGCAACAGCGGGTTTAATGTTTAGAGCCTTGAGGTTGACTTGCTGAAGCAAGGGTCGCGGCGAAGACCTCGAATGG
>NZ_JBNDMK010000041.1:0-38979 GCF_050436545.1 Paraburkholderia sp. GAS41 | reverse complement strand
ACCGTGCTCTTTCTCATCGCCGGCAAACTCGATTTCTCCAGCTTCAACCCGCATGCCTCGTGAGCCGCATTACCCACACAATTTTCAAAAGAGCCACAAAGAATCTCATGGGAATACCGAATGAGTCGGTTGTAACTTGGAAAGCTATACTTTACCGGCCGGATGTCCAGCCGCGACCAGTGCATTAGGCCATCCTTAGACCCTAAGAAGGAATTGATACGGGGAATGTCTATGTCTGATTTGTTGGATACTCCTGCAGCCCGTGACTGGGTACGCGGCGCAATTCGGCGTCGCTCAAAGGGAATATTTGGAGAGATTGTGCCCGCAGTGATCTGGTCAGATACGCGAGGTGACGACGGCGAACTCTTGGTTTCCGTCGATCCCGCAGAACTAGCAGCCAGAATCAACACTGATCCTTGGATCCTTCTCCACAATCACGATCCAGGAAGACCAATAGGACAGGTTCTTGAAAGTGCAAACTTCGAGAGTGAAAGCGGCAGAAAGTTTGTTGTTGCCGTTTTGGGGTATTACGCGGGTGGCGAGGTACTGGACTTCCGCGGATTGGGCCTCTATACAAGAGCATTAGCGGCGGCGCCGAAAACGCTCCCCGTGTTGCCGGATAACGTTTGGATTCAGATCGCGACGGACTCAAGAGAAGTGGAAACGGCGTGGCTGGATCTGGTCACAAGCAATGCTCCACTTCGGGTCGAGCGCACAGAGGCTTCGCACAACGCAGCAGACTCCGCACAAGAATTGATCAGGGTTGGCCTTGTCTTTCTGGCCCTCGTCTGGAATCCGTACGTCACCTCGATCGCTTCTGAGGCTGGCAAAGGCACCTATGCCGCCATCAATGGGTGGCTGCGGAAGTTACTCGAAAGGTTGGCTGATCTGCGTCAACCGATACTTGAAATCCAATCGCACCAAGATGGCTGCCAGGTATCGTTCGTATTGCGAGGTAAGGACGTGACGCAGCACTATGCGGCGCACGACGCACTATCTACTACGGCTGCGCAAGCGGCGCAATTGGTTGCGAAGCTGAAAACACGCGGAGTGCCGGCGCGGCAATTAGTCTATGAATTCGATAGAGAAGCACTTAGGTGGTTCCCATCATATGCAGTTCTAAACGACGACAGGATCATAACCGACAACAGTGCGCTCATCGCCATCGAGCAGCTACCGGCGGGTTTGAGCCTTGGATTTGGTCGCGGAGAGTCGCTTCTGCCAGTGGTCAGAGCGGCTCATCAATCCGATGACCGATAGATCCAGTGGCGTAAGTACCGAATAAATCATTTCAGGCGTACACGGCCGTCGGAGCGCCGCGGCCCAGCCAAACATTGAATAGTCGTCACCCCTGTTACTTGCAGCGTGATCGATCTGTCTTGTTTTCAGATGCCGCACCACGCGACGATGCAACCGCAAACTTCTGACAAGCACTAGCTAGCCCCAATCAATATACCCGAGGCGCGGACAAGCGCGCCTCGATGACTCGCGCGTGCTTGCTCGGCATCATGGAGCAATGGACGCTAACGAATCGCAACGCCAATTTTTGAACGGATGCCGCAAGGGCACCGTACTCTCTGTCGAAGGCGTGCACTGTCGCGTTTTGACCGGCGACCTCACTACCGATTGGATCCAATGGTTTGCGGTCTACGCCGGTGAATCGAGCGACTGGCTCGCGCCGCCTATCGGCGAAGGCGTAATGCTGCTTTTCCCGAGCGGCAATCTGTCGCTAGCCGCCGCGCTGCAAGCTTTCAATTCCAAAAATTTCCCGCCGCCGACCACCGGCGCCAACGAGCACTTCCGCAAGTATCGCGACGGCGCGCTCGTCGAATACGACTTCGCAGCTCATTCGCGCACAGCCAATTTGCCCGCCGGCGCGACCGTGCTGATCGTCGCGCCTAGTGCGGTCAAGTGACCAGTCACCTCTGCGCACCTCCAGTCTCATTAATGCTGTCGTAAATCTCACTATTAATGGCGCGAATCTCACTATTACTGTCGTCCGAAGGCGCCCCGTACAGCCTGATCCGACCCGCGTCCCATCTGTACCGGACACCATCATTCAATCTGTACCGTTACTGTACCGGCCTTCGTCGATAGACTGCTTTAAAATGCATCGACACAGGAGCCCCCATGCCTTTCGAATCCCTCAGCGCGTTGCCCGCCGGCATCCTGTTTGCGCTCGTCACCACCATCACGCCAGGACCGAACAACACCATGTTGCTCGCCTCGGGCGTCAATTTCGGCTTTCGCCGCACGCTGCCGCATCTGTTCGGCATTAGCCTCGGCGTCGTGGTGCTGATGCTGGCGGTCGGCTTCGGTCTCGGCGAAGCGTTTCAGCGTTTTCCGGTGTTGTACACGGTGCTGGAAATCGCCAGCGTCGCCTATCTGCTCTATCTCGCGTGGAAAATCGGCACCTCGGGCGAGGTCAAGCTGCGCAACGGCGAACGCCGGCCCATGAAGTTTCTCGAAGCGGCCGCCTTCCAGTGGGTCAATCCGAAAGCCTGGATGATGGTGCTGACCGCCGCCACGACCATTCATGTCAGCGAGAGCTTCAGTCACAACGTCCTGTTGATGGCCCTGCTGTTTTACGTGATCGGTTTGCCGTGTATCGCGCTGTGGGCGGGTTTCGGCACGGCCATGCGGCAAGTGCTCGCGGATCCGAAGCGCTTGCGCATCTTCAACGTGGTGATGGCGCTGTTGCTGGTCGCAACGCTGTATCCGATCGCGGCACGTTTGCTGAGCTAGCTCACGCCTCGCCGACCCGCTCGATAAAACGCCACAAGGCGTCATCCGTCGAATACGGTGCGTTGAACCGGAACCACGCGCTGGCCGCGTCATCCGGTCTGAAATAAGAACCCGGCGCAAGCCAGATGCCGTGCGTGAGGGCCGCCGTCGCCACCTCGCCGGCACGTCCGGGTTCAATGGGCAGACGCGCCCACAGAAATAGCCCCGCACGCGGCCGGTGAAATAGTTCCAGCCCCAGCGTGTCGAGCCGCCCTTCCACTACCGCATGCGCGGCCTTGAGCCGCTCGTACACGTCCTCCACATGACGAGCGTAGCGGCCTTCGAGCAGCACCTTGTCGACGATCCGTTCGATCGTCTCCGATGAAGTCAGCCCCACCGCCATCTTGGTACGCGCCAGTTCGCGCAGGACGTCGCGCTCGGCCACCACATAGCCGCAGCGCAGCGCCGGCGTGACCGTCTTCGAGAATCCGCCGACGTAAAGCACGCGCTGCAAACCCTCCATCGCCGCAAACAGCGGCGCGCCCGGCGGCGCGAGTTCGCGGCTCACGTCATCCTCGATCACCCACATGCGCGCGCGCTCCGCGATCTGCAGCAGACGGAAGGCCGCGGCCATGCCGAAGGTCGCACCGGTCGGATTCTGCAGCGTCGTGTTGACGAAGATTGCCTTCGGGCGATGCGTCGCGACCAGCGTTTCCAGCACCTCCGTGTCGACGCCGGCCGGCGTGCGCGGCACGCCATACACCACCAGCCCCGCCAGCTTGAGAATCTGCAGCAGGTTGCAGTAGCCAGGATCTTCGACGAGCACCACGTCGCCGGCGCGCAGCAGCGTCCGCACGATCAGATCGAGCGCCTGGGTCGCGCCCTGCGTGAGCAGCACGTTCGACACTTCGACCGGCAAGCCATGCCGGTCGAGCTGCCCGGCAATCCGCTCACGCAGCGGCGCAAAACCGTAGGGATGGCCGTAATCGCCCATGCGCGGCCCCGGCACCCGGCTCAGCGCCCGCAGCGCCTGCTGCAAGCCGTTTTCGTTGATCCATTCGTTCGGCAGCCAGCCGCCGCCGGCCTTGATCGGCACCGAATGGTCGGCAAACACGTCAGACAGTAGCCAGGTCGCGGTCAGACTGGGCGGTTGCCAGTCGGTCGCGCTGGCGCGGGCGGCCTGCGCGCGCGCCGCCACCCGGTATCCGGAGCCGCGCCGGGCCACCACCAGACCCATTGAAACCAGACGGTTGTAAGCCTCCGTCACGGTAAACGTGCTCAGGTCATGGCTCGACGCCAGTTGCCGCACCGACGGCAGCAGCGCGCCGGCCCGCAGCGACTGCGCCTCGATGGCGCCCGCAAAGCCTTGCACCAGCTGCTCAACGAGCGTGGGCGCGGTGCGGCGGTCGCGTTCCAGTTCAAGTTCAATCATGGCGAGGGTCGCAATGGGGCCAACGGGATGAAGTGCGGAACGCTCAAACGACCAACACAGTTTCAGCAACTTCGCCTGTACAGTTAGCAGCGCAGTGCATCAACTGTTTATGTGCGCCATTTAACCGCGGACGCTACAGTTTCGCAACGCCCCGAAGGAAGACCCTTGGGGATCACTTCGAGGAGAAAGCCATGAATTCGCGCCCCGTCATCGACGATCTGTCGTCGTTCTGGATGCCCTTCACCGCCAACCGCCAGTTCAAGGCGGCGCCGCGCCTGCTGGAATCGGCCAAGGGCATGTACTACCGCACGACGGACGGACGCGAGGTACTCGACGGTTGCGCTGGCCTGTGGTGCGTGAACGCCGGCCATAGCCGCGACGAAATCGTCGCAGCGATCACCCAGCAGCTTTCCACGCTGGACTTCGCGCCGACCTTCCAGATGGGCCACCCGCTCGCCTTCCAGGCGGCCACCAAAGTCGCCGAACTGATGCCGGCCGGCCTTGATCGGATTTTCTTCACGAACTCGGGTTCGGAGTCGGTGGACACGGCGCTGAAGATCGCGCTGGCGTATCACCGCGCGCGCGGCGAAAGCCAGCG
The DNA here is from genome assembly GCF_050436545.1 of Paraburkholderia sp. GAS41. Classification (NCBI taxonomy): domain Bacteria; kingdom Pseudomonadati; phylum Pseudomonadota; class Betaproteobacteria; order Burkholderiales; family Burkholderiaceae; genus Paraburkholderia; species Paraburkholderia sp. GAS41. The sequence goes on along the minus strand of NZ_JBNDMK010000041.1, from coordinate 34,225 downwards.
CACCCGTTTGATCGGTCGCGAACGCGGCTATCACGGCGTAGGCTTCGGCGGCATCTCGGTTGGCGGCATCGCGCCGAATCGCAAGACCTTCTCGGGCGCGCTGCTGCCGGCAGTGGATCATCTGCCGCACACCCATAATCTCGAACAGAACGCGTTTTCGAAAGGCCAGCCTGCATGGGGCGCGCATCTGGCCGACGAACTCGAGCGCATCGTGACGCTGCACGACGCCTCGACGATCGCGGCGGTGATCGTCGAACCGGTGGCCGGCTCGACGGGCGTGCTGGTCCCGCCGCAGGGCTATCTGCAGAAGCTGCGCGACATCTGCACGAAGCACGGCATCCTGCTGATTTTCGACGAGGTGATTACCGGCTTTGGGCGTCTGGGCAAGGCGACGGCCAGCGAGTATTTCGGCGTCACGCCGGATTTGCTGACCATGGCCAAGGCCATCAACAACGCCGCCATTCCGATGGGCGCGGTGGCCGCTAGCCGCACGATTCACGACACCGTCGTCAACGGCGGCGCGCAAGGAGCGATCGAACTGTTCCACGGTTATACCTACTCGGCGCACCCGGTCGCGGCTGCCGCCGCGGTGGCCACGCTCGATCTGTATCGCCGTGACGACCTGTTCGGCCGTGCTGCCTCGCTCGCGCCGGCCTTCGAAACCGCGGCGCACGCGCTACGCGATGCCAAACACGTGAAGGACATTCGCAATCTCGGCATGGTCGCCGGCATCGAACTCGAGCCGCGCGACGGTGCACCGGGCGCGCGCGCCTATGAAGCGTTCGTCAAATGCTTCGAGGCCGGCGTGCTGGTCCGCTTCACGGGCGACATCCTCGCTTTCTCGCCGCCGCTGATCATCGACGAGGAGCAGATCCAGCATATCTTCAAGACCGTGCGCGACGTGCTCGCCACCCTTCAGTAAAGACGCAACGGGCGGCGGCATCGTGCCGCCGCCTGAATCGGGCACGTCTCATGACCGGGCGTGCCTTCTATTCCCACAAGTCGTGTTCACGTGGCTACGCTTTCGTGAAGTTCCCGTTGCATCACGCTTGCCGCCGTGACTGATTGCTTGTCCTAAGCAACACTTCCGACGATCGTGTCGAAGTAAAGCTTCAGGAAACCTTCCACGTCGACATCCACGCACACGTCCTGCCGCGTCGAATTATCCCAGTCCGGCGCAGGCACGCCCATGGTCTCCGGCTTCTGGATGGTTTGGCCGATGGCGATGCCGTCCACGACCACCCGCACGGCCCCGCGCCGGATCTGATAAAGCTCGGGCGCCACCAGATAGGCGACCGCCGACGAATCGTGGACGTAGATGCCCTGCACACCTGAACTGTCGATATGAAACTGTTCGTACAGCCGCGACACGTCCCAGATAAACTGCCCGGCCTCGCCGCCCTGCTGACGGATGCGATCAAGGTAAGCGGTGTGCATCACGGCCTTTTGCGTGACGTCCAGCCCTACCGCAGTGACCTTCCAGTCCGCCGCAAATACGCGATCCGCCGCGTCGGGATCCGCTGAAATATTCGCCTCTGCACACGGGCTCACATTGCCCAATACGCCGTTGATGCCAAACGCGCCACCCATGATGATGACCTGCTGGACGAGGTGCTGAATCTCCGGATCTTCCTGCAACGCCAGCGCGAGATTGGTCATGGGCCCCACGGCGATCAGATTGATCTCATGCGGGTGCTGGCGAATTTCGTCGATGATGAAGCGATGGGCCGGCCGCGCATCTAGCCGCGCGAGGCCGTCGTCGGCTAGCGCGGGAAGCGCGATGTCGCCGAGGCCGTTGTGCCCGTGAATGTGCGGAATCGGTTCGGGCGTCGCGCGGCGCAGCGGCTTTCCCGCGCCACGCGCCACCACCACTGAGGGATCCGCAAACCGTTCGACCAGATAAGCCGCGTTACGGGTGGTGGTTTCGATCGTCGCATTACCGAACACCGAGGTCACGCCGATCAGTTCGATCTCCGGATGAAGCGTCTGAAACACCAGCGCCATCGAGTCGTCGACACCGGGGTCCGTGTCGAAAATTACCTTATGCATGATTGGTTACTCACATTGTTCGGTTCGGTTCGATTCGGTTTGGTTCGGTTCGATTCGGTTTGGTTCGGTTGGCTGCGGAGAGAAAGCCGCCGCGTCACGCTTGCCGTCACGCGACAGACGCGCCGTCCGGCTCCAGATAAAACGCGCCCGGCAGCAGCGCGCCGGCGCTGGTCACTTCGACCTCGCCATCCAGGTTGCTTAGCACGACTTCAAGTCGCGGCGAGCCAAGCTCGATCATCACCTGGCGACACGCGCCGCATGGCGCAATGGGACCGTCGGTTTTGCCGATCAAGGCCAGCGTCTTGAACTGCCCCGGACGATAGCCCGCGGCCACTGCGCTGAAAAACGCCGTACGTTCGGCGCAATTGCACAAGCCATACGAGGCATTCTCGACATTGCAGCCGTGGAAAAGGGTGCCGTCGCTCGCTTCCAGCGCCGCGCCCACCAGAAAGCCGGAATAAGGCGCATAGGCACGCTCGCGCGCTTTGCGTGCTTCTTCTATCAACTCTTCGTGTTTCACTACCCCTCCGCATCAGGATCAGGAAGTCGCGGGATTCGCATGCGCTCACGCGTCGATACGTTCACTCGATCAGGCCGTACACCGCGAGCGGCGCCGTCGTGGCGGTGTCGGCCAGCGTGAATGCTGCCTCGATCTCAGCGGCCGCGTGCAGTGCTGCTGATTGATCGCGATCATGAACCCGCGCCAGCGGCACTCCCGCCTCGACGTATTGTCCGACTTCGACGAGGTCTGTCAAACCGACCTGATAGTCGATACGGTCATCGGCGCGGCGCCTGCCGCCGCCCAGTTCCACCACCGTCAGACCCAACGCCCGGCAATCGATGCGCGTGACATAGCCCGCCTGCGGTGCGGCAACCGCGAGCGTGACCTCGTGCAGGCGTGCCGGGCGTCTGTGTAACACATGGAGTAACAAGCGGTTTGGGCGGCAGCATGGTGCCGCCGCCCTCGGCCTTCGAAGCACACTTCAATGATGTGAGCGCGCGGCCCGCGTAGGAGCGGCCTTCTTCGCCGCGGCCGACCGACCGGCCGCGCCCTTGGTGCTGGCCGCCTTCTTCGCCGCCGCCGAACGGCTCGCGGCCGGGCGGCGCGCGGCTGCCGTCTTGGTCTGTTTCGACAACGCCGCGCCCGATGCGCCCTGGCCGCTTTCGCGCTTGAGCGCCGTGGTGGCAGCACGGGCACGCTTCGCCTTCGATTCGGAGCTGCCGCTTTTTTCAGCGGCTTTATGCTGGCCCGCAGCGTTGTCCTTGGCGGCCTTTTTGCGGGTCGCCTCGCTGGTCGTACCCTTCTTCGGCGCCTTCAGATCGACACCGGCGCGGCGTGCTTTGGACAAACCAATCGCGATCGCCTGTTTGGCGGATTTCACACCCAGCTTGCCCGCGCGCACGCGGTCGACTTCCTCCTTGACGAATTCGCCGGCCTGGGTGCTAGCGGCTTTGCCGGCGCGCTTATCGGCCCGGGCACGGCGGATGGTTTTCTGTTCGGGCATGACAGTCCTCCAGATTGAATGTAGGCCTGCATTCATGCAGCAACCGCTGTGCCATGGGAAAAACCGCTCAACCCGTGCGGCATCCGCGCGGACGGCGTATGGTTGCGATAAGTGCCGGTGCCTTGGCTCCGGTTGTCCGGTCAACCGGGAGAAGCGTATGAAGACATCCAACTTACGCGTAGGCGTCCATATTGAAGGAGTCCATTGGGTCGCCGATTATGCCGAGGACGTCCACGAGATTCGTGTATTCCGCGAAGGGCAGGAAGTGGATGTGCACAACGCACCGTCGACGCTGTTCGGCGACGAGGAGAACGCCGGCGCGAAAAGCCGCGCCGATCACCGCACGGCGGAAGCGGCCGTGCTCGCCTATTTGCGCCGCTTTGTGATCGAGCACGACGCGGAAGAGTAGCGCGGGCGGCGAAATCGCGACGATTTCGCCAGACCCGGATTGGAGCGCACGCTACCGATAAAGCTTAGCGTGCCTTAACATTGGCCTCAGTCAGCCGGACGCAGCTTCTTCACTTCGGCGTCCGACGGCTGCACGCTCGCGCCGTCGATATAGCGGTACGACGTCATGACGCCCTTGCCGTCCTTCACGCCGGTCACACCCACAAAAGCGCCCATGGTCGACTGGTTGTCCTGCGCGCGATACGTAATGGGTCCAAACGGCGTATCGACGTTCAAGCCCTTGAACGCGGCGGCGAGCTTGTCGGGATCCGTGGAGCCGGCTTTCTTCAGACCGTCCGCAATCGACATCAACGCCGAATAGCCCACTACCGAGCCGAGTCGCGGATAGTCGTGATATTTCGCCTGATACGCGTCGACGAATTTCTTGTTGGCGGCCGTATCGATGGAATACCACGGGTAGCCGGTCACGATCCAGCCGGTCGGCGCTTCGGCACCGAGCGGGTCCAGATAGTCCGGCTCACCCGTCAGCAACGAAACCACGCTGCGATCCTTGAAGAGCCCGGTCGTATTCCCCTGACGTACGAATTTGCCGAGATCCGCGCCGAACAGCACGTTGAAAATCGCGTCCGGCTTGGCATCGGCAATGGCCTGCGTCACCGCGCCCGCATCGAGATTGCCGAGCGGCGTGGCCTGATCCGAAACGAACTCGATGTCCGGCTGCGCGGCCTGCATCAGCCGCTTGAAGGTCGCCACCGCCGACTGACCGTACTCGTAGTTCGGATACACCAGCGCCCAGCGCTTTTTATGCAGCTTGAGGGCTTCCGGCACCAGCATCGCGACCTGCATGTACGTGGAGGGACGCAGACGGTACGTGTATTTGTTGCCGTCGGCCCACACGATCTTGTCGGTCAGCGGTTCGGCGGCGAGGAAGAACACGTGCCGCTGTTTGGCGTAATCGGCGAGTGCCAGGCCCGTATTCGACAGAAAGCCGCCGAACAGCAACTGCACGCCCTCGCCGGTGACCAGTTCCTGCGCGACGCGTACCGTATCGCCCGGATTGGCGTTGTCGTCGCGCGATACGACTTCGAGTTTCTTGCCGAGCACCCCGCCCGACGCATTCACCTCGTCAAGCGCGAGATTCCAGCCGTTCTTGTAGGGGCCGAGAAAAGCCGGTTGAGCCTTATAGCTGTTGATTTCGCCAATCTTGATCGTCTCCTGGGCCGCAGCCCCGAGCACCGTCAGCGAGAGTGCCAACGAGACACTCAGACGAGAGATCCATCCTGCGCGTGGGGTCATGCCTTTCTCCGTTATCAGTGGGATTGCGGGAATGCGAATGTGCTACCTGGCGAATCGAAGCAGTCAATCGGCGCGCGGCGCCGCGCGAATGCGCGCCACCGTCGCCTCGACGTCCTGCCACGCGGGCTTGCCGCCGGCAAACTGTTGACGCAGGTACGCAACCAGTTCGGCCACCTGAGCGTCATTGAAACTGTCGCGATACGCAGGCATCGTACCGAGTTCGGGCCGCGCAGGCGAGCCGATGCCTTCGAGAATGACGCGTATCAGGTTGTCGGGCGCCGCACTATGCAGATTCGTGTTGAGCGCCAGCGACGGATGCGCGCCAAATAGTTGCGGCCCGGTGCCGGTGTGATGGCACGCCGCGCAGGCGCCGTCGAACAGCCGCGCGCCGAGACCGGATGCCAGCGGCGTCGCCACGCTGGCCGCTTCATATTCCCGCGCCAGCGCTTGCGGATTTGCATTCGCCCCGGCTGGGTTGAGCGAGGCGAGATAGTTCGCCATCGCGCGGATGTCGCTATCGGGCAGGTGCGCGAGTTCGCTGACGACCGGACCCATCGGACCGGCTGCCACACCGTGCAACGGCGCGTGACCGAAGCGCAGATAGCTGAACAGTTCGTCTTCGGTCCAAGGTACGGGTGCGTTGGACAAGGTGGTCAAGGCGGGCGCTTCCCAGCCTTCAGCCATGCCGCCGCCGAGAAATGCTGAACCGCTTTTCTCGGCGCCGAAGGCATTACGCCGCGTGTGGCACGCACTGCAATGACCTAGGCCGTTGACCAGATACGCACCGCGATTCCATTGCGCCGTTTGCGTCATATCCTGCGTGAAGGTATTGCGCTTCAGAAACAGGCTGTTCCATGCAGCCATCATGGGCCGCACACCGAACGGAAACGCCAGCTTCGTTTCCGGCGGACGCGAGCGTACCGGTGTTTGCGCCATCAGGTAAGCGTAAAGGGCTTTCAGATCGTCGTCCGAAACGTTTTTGAATGACGTGTACGGAAAAGCGGGGTACAGGTGCCGTCCATCGCGATGAATGCCTTGGCGCATCGCACGCACGAACGCCTCGAACGACCAGTTGCCGATACCTGTCTGCTCATCCGGCGTGATATTCGTGGTGTAGATCGTGCCGAATGGCGTATCGAGTGCGCGACCACCGGCGTTCGGCACACCATGGCGCGCGGTATGGCAGACGGCACAATCGCCGAGCGAAGCGAGCAGCTTGCCGCGCGCGATCAACTCCGGCGCAAACGCCGACGCGAGCGGCGGCGTGATCGGCGCAATGGGCTGCGGTGCAAAAGACGCCACACTCAGCCAACCCGCGGTCCCTGCGGCCAACGCGCCCAGCAAACCGAAGCGCCAGCGCTTTTTCCTGCGTGCGACGGCTGCCGCGGCCGCCTCTTGTGCAGGACCATCCGCAAGCGCCGCACGGATCACCTCCGGGGTAAAAGGCGGCCGGCGAAAGCGCACGCCGGTTGCATCGTAGAGGGCGTTGGCAATCGCCGCCGCACCCGGCAGCGAGGCCGATTCGCCGGTGCCCATGGGCGGCTCGCCGTGGCGCGGCATCATCACCACTTCAATGACCGGCACCTCGCGGAATGTCAGGATCGGATAAGCGCCCCACTCCTGGCTCGTGACTTCGTTCTTGCCGAAGGTCACGCGCTCTTTCAACGCGCGGCTCGTTGCCTGGATCACGTTGCCGTGGATCTGGTGACGCACGCCCTCAGGATTGACCATCGTTCCGGTATCCTGACCGACTACCACACGCGTGACGGCCAGTTCGCCGCTCTTGCGGTTGACTTCGATGTCCGCCACCCACGCCGACCACGCTGCGCCGAAGCCGGGGAATTTGCTGTGTACGTAACGTGCGTATGCAAAGCCTCTGCCGCGCGCGATGTCGCCTTCGGGTTCCGCTTGTTGTTCATGCCCGTCGCCTGGCGCGACATTGCGCGGCTGCCAGCCGGCCTTGTCCGCGACGGCCTTGACCAGATCGACCGCGCGCGGATCGATTAGATGCTGCAGGCGGAATTCGACCGGGTCGACGCCCGCTTGCACGGCCAGTTCGTCGATGAATGATTCGTGCGCAAACGTGTTGGGCAACGCAGAGACACCGCGCAACCACGATGCGCGGACAATCGGCGGCGTGTCGTCACATACGATGCGCATGGTCCGGTAATCGTAAGGCGGCACGATCGTGCGGTCACCCATTTCGAACACCTGCGGCTGCGGGGCGATTGCGCCCGTCAACAGCAACGCGAGCGTCGGTGCATCGTTGGACGGATAACGCGTCGCGAAATCGTAGCCCGTGAGCTGGCCGTCTGCATCCACCGCGCCGCGAACGTCCATCAATTGGGCCGCGCCCTTCGGCTCCCACGCGTGTTCGTCTTCGCGCGATAGTTGCACGCGCACCGGTTTGCCGACGGCACGCGACAGCAACGCCGCATCCGCGACCACGTCATCGGCACAGTTGCGGCCGTAACAACCGGCGGCCTCCATCCGCACCACTTCGATATGCGCTTCGTCCAGCGTCATGAGCAGCGCCAGATCCGCGCGCAACGAATGCGGATTCTGCGTGCCGGACCACACCTTGAGCGCGCCGTCACGATAGTCGGCCACCGCGCACGACGGTCCGATCGAGGCGTGCATCTGGAACGGCCAGACGTAGATGCGTTCCAGCGCATTGCTCTCGTGCGCGAGCGCCGCATCGACGTCGCCTTCGATCACCAGATCGCGACGCTTCGAGGGATTGGCACGCAGGGCCGCTTCCACTTCGCTGCTGCTTTCGAGCGGCGGCAAGCCCGCTACCGGCCGCCACTGCACATTGAGCCGCTTGACGGCCTGCTGCGCGATTTCCTCGCGCTCCGCCACGACACCCACAAAGTCGCGGATCACGACGACCTTGACGATACCGGGCAAGTCGCGCACGGAATCCTCGTCGACGTGCAGCAGACTGTTGCCGATGAAATCGCCTTGCGCGATGCCTGCATAAGGCGGACGCACCACCCGGCCGTGCAGCATGCCAGGGACCCGAACGTCGTGCACGAATGTCAGCTCGCCGGTGGCCTTGGCGGGAATATCGATGCGTGCCGTGCTCTTGCCGACCACGCGATACGCCTCCGCCGCCTTGACCGGCGTGTCCATCGAGAGCGTCAGTTCGATATGCCGCCCGGCGATCAGTTCGCCATAGCCGATGCCTTGCGTGACCGCTTCACCGCGGCGATACACCATCCCGTCACGCACGTCGAGGATATCAACGCTCACGCCGAAACGTTCTGCCGCCTGCTGCACCAGGAACTGCCGCGCTTGCGCCGCCGCCAATCGCAGCGGCACCGCAGCAATCTGGATCGTTGCGCTCGCAATCGTCGGCCCCTGGTTCGGCACTTCAGTGGTGTGTCCGAGCACGACCGATACGCGCGTGAGCGGCACGTCCAGTTCTTCCGCGACGATCTGCGCGAGCGCCGTGCCGATACCGGTTCCCAGATCGACGTGTCCATTGAACGCCATCACGCTACCGTCGCCGCGCACCACGAGGAAGACGTCCGCCATGGTGGGCACGTACGACGAGCGCGAGCCCGGCTGCCCGCTTGCGGGCTTGACCGGCGCCTGCGGCGGCCGCACGACCATCAGCACATTCTGTGCATCATGAAGCTGCTGGCGCGCGAGCGGCTGACGTTCGACGCTGACGTCGGGTCCGGTCATGCGCGCTCCCCTTCAAGCTCGCGGCGTTGCACGGCCAGCAATTCGGCGGCGCAGTGCACGGCGCGCAGGATCTCGACATGCGCACCGCACCGGCACAGGTTGCGCGACAGTTCGCGGCGGATCGTGTCGTCGCTGGGATGAGGGTCGCGTTCGAGCAGCGCTTTCGTGGTCATGATCATGCCGTTCAGGCAGTAGCCGCACTGCGCGGCCTGTTCCTGAATGAAGGCCTGCTGCACCGGATGGGGCGCGGCACGCGTACCCAGCCCTTCGAGCGTGGTGATTTCGTGCCCCAGCGCGACTTTCGCGGTCGTCACACAGGAACGCGTCGGCACGCCGTCGAGCAGCACCGTACATGCGCCGCACTCGCCTAGTCCGCAGCCGAATTTCGGGCCGTTCAGCGCCAGATCGTTACGCAGCAGATACAGCAACGGCGTGTCGACATCGGCACTGACGGCATGCGTCGCGCCGTTGACGTTGAGCGTGAGGCTCGCGGGGCGGTTCATGGCCGCAGCGTCGACGGGTTGCGGCGCGCTCAGACGACCACCGGCACTTCGGTGGCCGGCGGCGTATTGCGACTGCGCCGGCAACGGATCAAGCCGTCGATCATCACCATGCCCACGCCCGGTATATCGCCGAGTTGCACGCTTTCGAGCAGCGTGCTGCCGGCCGTGTGCTGCGCGCGATCCATGAACACCAGGTCCGCCGGGCGGCCCACTTCGATCAGCCCCTGGCGCAGATTGCGCTGCCTTGCGGTATTGCCGGTCGCAAAGCAAAAGGCGATTTCGGCGGGGACGTCAGCGAGACTCGAAATCAACGCGATCATCCGCAGAATGCCGAGCGGTTGCACGCCCGAACCTGCGGGACTGTCGGTGCCAAGAATGATCCGGTGCGGACATTTGAGTTCGACGGCGTGACGCGCGGTGAGCAACGCAATCCGTTCGTTGCCGTTATGGACGATTTCCAGCGCGCGGGTGGATTGCTCGCACAGATCGCAGACGTGGCGGTACGGCAGGGATGTGTGGCCGCCGTTGATGTGACCGATGACGTCCGCATCGGCCACCAGCACGACGTCCTTGTCGATCAGCCCTGAGCCGGGAATCGACGGTCCGCCCGTGTGAATCGTGCTTTGGATTCCATACTTGCGTGCCCATGCCACCATCTGGCCGGCTTCTTCACCCGCTTTCACGCTGCCCAGACCCACTTCGCCCAGCAGCTTCACGCCCGCTTCCGACAATTCCTTGAAGTCTTCCTCGACCATGCCCTTTTCGATCACAGGCGCGCCGGCCAGCACTTTCACACCGCCGCCGACACCTGCTCCGCGCATGCCTTCGAACGAGCGTTGCGCTGTAATCGCGAGGGCCTTCACGCCGATCACATCCTTAGGACGTCCTGGCAAATGCACTTCGCCCGCCGAGATCATTGTTGTCACGCCGCCGTTCAGATTCGATTCGATCCAGCCCATCTGGTTCTGCCGCGGCGTCCAGTCGCCGAAGACAGGATGCACGTGCGAATCGATCAGACCAGGCGTCACCGTCGTGCCTTTGCAATCGACCCTGGTGCGCGCGCCTTCGAGCTCGCAATCTTTCTCCTTGCCCACGGCGACGATCACGCCGTCGTCGATCACCAGCGTGTCGGCGTCGAGAATCGGCTTGTCGATATCGCCGGATAACAGCAGGCCAATATTCGTTACCACGACTTTGCCCGACAATCCTGTCAACGTCTCTGCTGCCATCTGCTTCTCCTTTCGCCACGACTACCCGACGCAACCGCTCGCCCGCCTGACGCTGGACGCGCGGGCCGCGCCGCAGGAATCAGACACTCAGATAAGCGCGCCTGACTGTTTCGTTCTTCGCGAGTTCGCCGATCGTGCCGCTAAAGCGGATCTGCCCTTTTTCGAGGACATACGCGCGGTCGCTGACCAGTTCGGCGAAGTGCAGGTTCTGTTCGGACAACAGTATCGACAACCCTTCGCGCTTGAGTTCGAGAATCATGTTCGCCATCTGCTCGACGATGACCGGCGCCACACCCTCGGACGGCTCATCGAGCAACACCAGATACGGATTGCCCATCAGCGTGCGCGAAACGGTCAGCATTTGCTGTTCGCCGCCGCTCATCTGGCCGCCGGGCCGCCTCGGCATTTCGCCGAGATTGGGAAAAAGCCGGAACAGTTTCTCCGGCGTCCACTGCGGTGCGCCTTCGCGCGGCGGTTGACGGCCCGCATCCAGGTTCTCCATCACCGTGAGATCGGAGAACACGCGGCGGTCTTCCGGTACGAAACCCATGCCCATGCGCGCGATCCGGTACGGCGGCAGCGTCGCAATGTCCGCACCTCGAAACCGCACTTCGCCCTGGCGGCGCGGCAGCAGGCCCATCACCGCCTTCATCGTGGTGGATTTGCCCGCGCCGTTGCGGCCCATCAGCGCCACCACTTCTCCGCGCCCCACTTCCAGACCGACGTCGAACAGGATATGCGCGCGGCCATAGAACGCATTGAGGCCGGAGACTTTGAGCATGGGCTCGCTCATGGCAACGCCCCTTGATGACTTACCTGGTTATCCTGATGCTCGAGCGCTGCATGCGCCTGGAAAGTCTTGCCGGTGCCGAAATACACTTCCTGCACGCGAGCGTCGTTGCGGATCGTGTCGGCACTGCCTTCGGCGATCAGTTTGCCGCGCGCCAATACGATCATGCGGTCGGCGTAGGCGAACACCACGTCCATGCTGTGCTCGGTGAACAGCACGCCAATCTTGTGCTCCGTGACGAGACGCCTGGTCAGCGCCATCAGCTCGTTGCGCTCCCTCGGCGCCATGCCGGCGGTCGGTTCGTCCATCAGCAGCAGCTTCGGACGGTTTGCCATGGCGATAGCGAGTTCAACGCGCTTGACGTCGCCGTACGCCAGCACGCCGCAGGCTCGATGCGCGTCCGCGCCCATGCCGACCTGTTCGAGCAGGCCGAACGCTTCATCGGCGTACCACGATCCCGCGGGCTTCCACAGACCAAACAGTTTGCGTTCGCGCGACACCAGCGCCATCTGCACGTTTTCAAGGACGGTCATCGAATTGAAGGTTGCGGCGATCTGGAACGTTCGGCCCACGCCGAGTCGCCAGATATCGCGCGGCCGCATGCCGACGAGTTCGTGATCATCGAGCCGGATCGAACCGGACGACGGCCGAAGTTGACCGTTGACCATGTTGAAACAGGTCGATTTTCCGGCGCCGTTCGGACCCAGCAAGGCGAGCAGTTGACCGGCTTCGAGTTCGAACGACACGTCGTCGACGGCCCTCAGTCCACCGAACGATTTAGACAGGCCCGCTACGCGCAGGAGACTCATAGGCCCTCCTTCATGGCGGCTGCCTGCGAGGCTGAAGGCGCAGGCCCACCACTGCGCTCTGTTTCGGGGACACCGCCTGCAGGTCCGTTTTTCGTGGTGGCGTCATCATCGCCGAAGCGGTCGCGGATAAAGCCCACCATGCCTTGCGGGAACGCAATCACCAGCAGCAGAATGGCCAGCCCGAGCAGCGCCTGCCAGTAATCGGTCTGACGTGCGACCGTATCCTGCAGCCACGTAAAGACCGCTGCGCCGACAATCGGTCCGCTCAAGGTCTGCAGACCGCCGAGCAGCACCATCACCAGGCCGTCGACGGAACGGCTCACGCTGATGACCTCCGGCGAAATCGTGCCCTTCGAAAACGCGTACAAGGAGCCGGCCAGACCGCAGAACACCGAAGCGATCACGAACGACACCCACTGCACCCGCTTGACGTCGATACCGATCGCCTCTGCGCGCAAGCCCGAATCACGCGAAGCCCGCATGGCATAACCGAGCGGTGAAAACAGCATGCGCCGCAGCAGCCAGACGCACACGGCAACACATGCAAGCGTCAGGTAGTAATAGGCGACCGGCGAGGATAGCCTGTTCGACGGCCATAATCCCAGCACGCCGTTACTGCCTCCCGTCACGTCGTCCCACTGAAACACCACCGACCAGACGATCTGCGCAAATGCGAGCGTCAGCATCGCCAGATACACGCCGGACAGCCGCACACAGAACCAGCCGAACACAAGCGCCCCGCCGAGCGCGAGCAACGGCCCGAGTAACAGCGCCGCTTCCATCGGCAGATTCAGGACTTTGAGAAAGAGCGCGGCGCCGTACGCGCCGAGTCCGAAATACGCGGCATGCCCAAACGAATGCATGCCGCCCGGTCCCATGATGAAATGCAGGCTCGTGGCGAACAGCACGGCAATCAGGATTTCGACCAGCAGGATGGGCATATAAGGAAACGCTTTGGCAGCCAAGGGTGCGAGCACGAGCACAGCCAACACCGCCACTGCCAGCCATTTCACACGTTTGCCAGCGGGTCGCAGCGGCGTGTCCGGTGCGGCCATGCCACGCACCGCCGCGCTGGCACGCCCAAATAAACCCCAAGGCCGCACGACCAGCACGACGGCCATCACCACGAACTCGGCGACCAGCGTGAAGCGGCTCAGCGAAAAATCGATCCCGCCAATCGACACGTGTCCAATGCCGATACACAGCGCCTTGATCTCGGCAATCAGTAACGCCGCAACGAAGGCACCGGGGATGGAACCCATGCCGCCCACCACCACGACGACGAATGCATTGCCGATGGTCTCCAGATCGAGCGACAGATTCGCCGACATGCGCGGCCCCTGCAACGCGCCGCCCAGACCGGCGAGAAACGCACCCACAAAAAACACGCCGGTAAACAGCCACGCCTGGTTGATCCCCAGCGCGCCGAGCATCTCGCGATCCTGCGTCGCCGCCCGCACCAACGTGCCCCAGCGCGTGCGCGTGAGGCTGTACCACAGCAACAGCAGCACCAGCGGACCGATCACGATCAGTGCGATATCGTAAGTAGGCAACGCATGACCCAGCAGATTGACCGCACCGGCCAGATGCGGTGCACGGGGCCCAAACAGTTCTTCAGGGCCCCACAGCCAGAGCGCGGCATCACGGAAAATCAGCACCAGCGCGAAGGTGGCGAGCAGATGAAACAGTTCGGGGGCCTGATAGATACGCCGCAACACGACTATTTCGACGAGCGCGCCGAGCACCGCGACCACCAGCGCCGCAGCCAGCACGGAGAGCCAGAAGCCGCCCGTCGTCTGGCCGAAACGGCTGGCAATGCTATAGGCGACGTAAATGCCGACCATATAGAACGAACCGTGCGCGAAGTTGACGATGCGTGTGACGCCAAAGATCAATGACAGCCCCGCGGCGACGAGAAACAGCGTCGACGCGTCGGCGAGTCCATTGATCAGTTGTACCAGCAGATTCGAAAGCATCGTAATCCTCAGCGGCGTGCAATCCACCCAATGCGCAGGACACTACCAGCGAAATGATTCAGCGCAAACCGTCTTCCCCTTTGATTTCGCTGACCTGCAATCCGCCGATGCGCGGCAATGGCCGGCCCGAGGCGGTCACCGCGACCGCCACCACAATCTCGTTGGCGCGCGGCGCATCGGACACCCGCGCTTCGATGGCGTCGAAATGACTGCGCACGAAGGCCGCGTCCTTGTGGCCGAGCGGCACATCGATCGCCGTCCCGAGCGTGCCCATCTTCTTGGCCGACGGCACCAGCGCGGCACCCTTCTCCACCGCGACGCGTAGCGGCGCGCCGAGCTTCGGATGCAGGATCGCCGCAGCGTGCTCCAGTTCGCCCGCCTCGCCCACGATCGCGGCCTTACCGTAACTTTGCGCTTCGCCGGGCGCAATACCCAGCGCCTCGACGCATTTCTTGCCGAGCAGTGCGCCGAGTTCCTCGCCCGCGTCGATCAGCGCCTCCAGCTTCGCTTCGAAGCGGCCTGCGTAGGGATTTTCAATCACCGCGATGGCGACCGCGCGGCGCGCCGGCGGATCGATTGTCTGGCCCATTTCAATGCGTGTTTCGTCCACCTGCACTACCAGCTTGCGAAGCTTGATTGCCATTTCGCTCTCCGTGGATGGGTTCGCTGCGTCTGCGTTCAGTCTGTTCGTGGGGACGTCGAGGTCGATGCCGTTTAGCGCAGACCGTCCTTGCCGACAATGGCCTCTTTCGCGAGACCGCCGACGCGTGCATGCACGCGCTGTCCGGTGCCCATCACGAGGATATAGACCACCTCGTCCGCCGCCGGCGCGCCAGGCACCCGGACCTCGAGCGCATCGAAGTGACTGCGCACGTAGCTCGCGTTCACGTGGGTCAGCGGCACGTCGAGTGCAGTGGACGGCGCGCCCACCTTCTTGGTGGACGGCACGATCGCATTAGTCGGCACTCCGTTCTTTTCCAGCAGTTCGCGCATCGCATAGCCGCCCGGCACATGCCACAACGCGCCATGCTCGAGTTCGCCGGCCGCGCCGACAATCGCGCCCTTCCCGTAGCTTTCGATCGCCGCATGCGGGACGGCCATGGCCGCCAGCAACCGCTGCGCCATGTCGACGCCGATCGACTTGAGCGCCTCCATGGCGTACTGGATGTCAGCCTCGTAACGACCCGCAAACGGGTTGGTCATCACAGCCGCAATCGCGCCCTTGCGCAACGGCTGCGCAGGCGCCGGACCGAACTCGTGAAAGATGTCTTCGACGTGCGTCAGCACGCGGCGTATTTCGAACACGGAGCCTCCGTTGGGTAATAGGTGTCGCGGCGCGCGCGCAGGCCGCCGCTCGCAGCCGGCACCGCTGCGAGCCGATCGACCATGCCGACCACACGCACGCTGCGCTGCAAAAACAGCGCGGCGCCTTCGATCAAACCTTGCTCGTGCAGACGGACCGCTTCGCCGGCGCCACGCGCGAGCGCAATGTCGATCAGCGGTTGCGGCAACGGCGGCACATCGACCGTCACCAGCAGGTCGCCGAGATCGCTGTCGTCTTTTAGCGTCGAGGCCGGACGGCGCACGATACCGTCATGCTGCAGATCCACGGCATTCGCGATCATCGTCGCGGCGGCATCAGCGGCGGCCGCGCTACGTGCCAGCACCGTCACGCTATCCGCAATGCCGAGGCTGAAACTGCGGCCACGCCAGCCGCTGGTGGCGATGCCGCGCACCGGCGAGGCTGCATCGAGCGTCAGGTTAGCATCGAGCTGAAGGCGACTGCCTGGCCGGTTGACGTCGAATTGGGCGAGATCGGTGAATACACCGATACGGTACTGCTGTGCTGCGCTCAGATAAAGCGCAATGTCGCCACCGTTGTTGACGAACGCGCGCGACACGCCCGCGCGGGCGAACGCCTCGATCAGTTCGTCCGCGACACTGCCGGCCACCGCGGCCATCGGCGTGATATAGCGCGTCCGATACGGGTGGCACGCGTGCCACATGCGGCTCGCGACACGGCCCTCGCATGGCCGGCTCGACGCGTCGTGAGGTACCGGGCGGCGCAGGCATGGCAGTTCCCCCACCAGTTCGCCCAGCACACTGGTAAAGCGCTCCCAGCATGCTTCGTGCGCGGCCTGCACGGCTGTGGCGTCGCCATCGGCGCCGATGACCAGATCGATCGGGCCGTGCTGCAAGTGCCAGCGGGTGGCGTCGAGTGGCGTGCGGGTCGCGGTCATGATCGTCACCCGAGCATCGGCGGCATGCCGGGCGGCCACGGATTATCGGGGTGGCGCGCGAGTGTGCGGCGCGCGAGCGGCGCTCCTTCGACGTGATCCGGCCCGTTGGCCAGCACACTGTCGAGCGAGCGCACGGCGTCGAGGTGGCCGCCGAGGTCGCGGTACACGTCATAGCTCATGGTGAATTCGATCGGCGCGACGATCGCCGGCGTGGGCACCGTACCGAACGAACGATCCGGCATGCGCGTCACATCGACCATCACCGTAATGCCGCCGCCCGGCCACACATACGCCGGCGCACCGCCGCATGTCACATTCACGAGGCGCTGCTTGATGGCCCGGGTCAGCAGGACGGGATTCTCGGTCGCACCGGCGCGCAAGCTGCCGCCCGCGCCGCCCAGAAACAGCACCGTCGCGAGGGACGGTTCGCAATTTTCGCCAATCCGCTCGACCGTGCTGCGCACGATGGCCGGCATGTCCATGATGCGCGGCACGAGGTTGGCGTCCAGTTCATACCACTGCGCATGCTCGCCGGTAGTCGATACCATCAGCAAGCGCATACCCGGCCGCGCCACGGACGGATCGAAGCCTTCGATAATGGCCAGGGGGTCCTGAATATCCGTGCCGCCCCAGCCCGTACCAGGATTCGCAACCTGAAAATAGCGACCCGGCGTCGATTTCCGGCCGCGAATCTTCAGACCTGAGCGCGTCATGCCGAGGCACCGTCCCGCCTGATGCTCGGTGAGCACGCCGGTAATGTGGTCGTCGACCACGACCACTTCGTCGACATGCCCGAACCATTGTTTGGCGAAGATGCCGATGGTGGCCGAGCCGCAGCCCACCCGCATACGCTGTTCCTCGACGCCGTCCACGATCGGAGCCGCACCCGCGCGGATCACGAGACTCGCACCACCGTCGATGCTCAGTTCGACCGCCTGCTTGTTGCCGAGCGCGAGCATCATGTCGCACGTCACGCGGCCTTCTTTCTTGCTGCCGCCCGTCAGATGATGCACACCGCCGAGGCTCAACATCTGCGAGCCGTATTCGGCCGTGGTCACGTGGCCGATCATCTCCCCTTGGCAGCGCACATTCGATTGCTCTGGCCCGAGGAAACGGTCAGTGTCGATTTTGACCTTGAAGCTGCAATAGCTGAAGATGCCTTCGGTGACGACCGTCACCATGTCGACGTCGTCGAGCTTCGATGCAACGATGAACGGCGCGGGCTTGTAGTCGGGATAGGTGGACGAGGCGCCGACACCGGTGACGAAGAGCGTCTGATCCTGATGCTGATATTGATGCGCCGTTGCTTCGGTGTTTGCGTCCGTGTTCGCCTCAGCCGCTGCACCAAATTCGATCGCAGCCGGCTCCTGGGCGTTTTCGCCGGCCGCCAGCGTGCGCGACACGAACACCACGGGGTCGACCCGGATCAGCCGTCCGTCTGAATTGGCGTAGCGGTCGCACGCGCCGGTGCGGCCGACGGAGATCTGGCACAACACGGGGCATGCATTGCACTCGATCTTGTTGCTCGCCATGCGCTCGCTGCGGGGCGCCGCCTTTTCGAGCACGGTTGGGCCAGGCGTCGATGCGGTTTCCCCGTCGACGCGCTCTGCACCGAAATCGACCTTCGTATGTTCAGTCATGGTTGGGTTCCCAGACGACGACATGACAAGCGGCCCTACCCGGCTGACAAAATATCCCTTTTTTCAAGGCATATTCGCGGGACACACAACGGCGTGCATGGTTAAACCTGTTGTGGTCATCGATCGTTCGTGTAGTATCTACTACACCAAACCTGACTGAAATCTACCCGATCAAAATAGACTGCGCAACGCTTTTGCCCATTCCTCGCCATGTTGCGGCGCGCCATTGCTGGCGCCGTGACCCTATGCAGGAGCAGTTCCGCACGGCCGCCCGTATATCCTGGCTGTATCATGACAGCGAGCCGGCAGCGAACCGCGCTGGTCCGCCGTGTTGTGAACAGATGCACCAGAAATCAACAAAGAGAGTCGAGGCCCGCCAATGAGTCCAACCGCCGCCCGCAAGACGGGCGCCACCGGCATCCGCGCGAAGCAGGCTCAGGATACGCGCGCAAAGATTCTGAAAGCCGCCATCAAGGTATTCGCCAAACAGGGTTATGCGAGCGGCCGGGTCGAGAGTATTTCGAAAGCGGCACGCTCGCATGACCGGATGATTTACTACTACTTCGGCAGCAAGGAACAATTATTTGTCGAGGTGCTGGAGACGATCTACTCGCAGTTCAATGAAGCGGAGAGTCGGCTCGATCTGGATTTCGAGGATCCCGTGCACGGCTTGCAGCAAGTGGTCGAGTTTGTCTGGCAGTATTACCTCGATCATCCCGAGTTCGTCACGCTGCTTTCCAGCGAGAATCTCCATCAGGGCAAGCACGCGAAAAAGTCGTCGAAGCTGCGCGAAATCTCCGGCTATGCGATTTCCGTGGTGCAGAAGGTGCTGGATGCAGGCAAAGCGAAAAACGTGTTTCGTGAGGGCATTGCGGCACGCGATGTGTACATCATGATCGCCTCGCTCGGCTATTTCTATAACGCCAATCAGTACACGCTCAGCGCGTTTCTCGGCGAATCGCTGATGGAGAAGGCAGCCCTCGCGCACTGGCGCGAGGTCATCAAGGAGACTGTGTTGCGCTCGGTGCTCGCACGCGTGCCGGTTGAAGAAGCCGGCACGGTGAGCGAGAGCCCGTCGTCATGAGTTCGGCGGCCGCGATGCGGTAGCCGCTCGCGCTTACGCCGCTTCCCGCGGCATGCCTGCACTCGCCGCCCGATGCGCGGCGGACCGCTTCACCATCAACGCTACCGCGGCGATCAGCGAAGGCACCGCCAGCAACGCGAAAATCGTGCTGAAGCCGATATTGGCCTGCAGTAGCAGGCCGCCGGAAAACGCCCCCAGAATGCCGCCAAAACGGCCGACGCCCAGCATCCAGGCCACACCCGTCGCCCGACCGCTGGTCGGATAGAACGCCGCGGCCAGAGTGGGCAACGACGATTGCGCGCCGTTCATGCACACACCGGCAATGAAGGTGATGGCCGCGAGCCACACGAGACTGCCCGACTGCTGGCCGACCATCCACACGAACAATCCCGTCAGCACATAGGTAATCGCAATCACACGATGCGGCTCGAAGCGGTCCATCAGCCAGCCTACGGTAATTGAACCGACTCCGCCGCCGAACGGAAACAGCGCGGTGACCAACGCCGCCTGGCGTACGGTAAAGCCCGTATCGCGGATCAACGTCGGCAACCAGCTGGTCAGCATGTAATAGACCAGCAACCCGGAGAAGTAAGTAATCCATAGCATGAGGGTGCCAGTCCTGAAGCGCGCAGAAAGCACCACGGATCCACCGGTCTGCCGCTGCACGGCAGGATCTTCCGGCAACACGAAACGCACGTTATCGAGCGACTCGTTTGGCGCGATTCGGCGCAGTACCGCAGCAATCCGCTCCACTGACCAGCCGCGCAGCACCATGAAGCGAATCGACTCGGGCAGCCCGATCAACACGAAGCCCAGCACGATCGGCATCACGCCTCCCGCGACGAACACGCTGCGCCAGCCGTATTGCGGAATCAACTCCGCCGCCACGAGACCGCCGGCCGACGCCCCCACGGTAAAGCCGCAAAACATCGTATTGACAAGAAACGAGCGTTTGCGTGCGGGCGCATATTCGGAGGTCAGCGTGGTGGCGTTCGGCATCGCCGCGCCGAGACCGATGCCGGTCAAAAGGCGCAGCACCGCGAGTTCAGCCACCGAACCTGCGAAGGCACACGCAATGCTCAGTACACCGAATACCAGCACTGAACCCACCAGCACTTTCTTGCGCCCGATGCGGTCTGCCAGGGGACCCGCTGCGAGTGCGCCGATTGCGAGGCCCACCAGCGCGGCGCTCATCACCGGTGACAACGCCGCTTTGGTGGCATGCCACTCCTGCGCGAGCGAAGGCGCGACAAAGCCGATGGCAGCCGTGTCGAAGCCATCCGTCGCGACGATCAGAAAGCACAGGATCAATACGAGCCATTGATACGGCGAGAATCGCCGTTCATCGATGAACTGTTGCACGTCGAGCGTACGTGATGCGCCAGGCACCGTCACTGTCATGGCTGTCTCCTGTCTTCTGCTTTATGGCGGCGCTGCCAGCAATCGCTGGCAGCGCCGCCTTTATCTTTCTACTCTCAGGCCCTGCAACAACACTTACGCCTTGGCGGCGGCGTCCTCTTCACGGAACAGCTTGTCAGCCAGATGGAAGGCCGAATTGGCCGCCGGCACGCCGCAATAGATCGCGGTCTGCAGCAGTACTTCCTTGATCTCGTCGCGCGTCACGCCATTGTTCTTCGCGGCACGCAGATGCAAAGCGAGTTCTTCATTGCGGTTGAGCGCAACCATCAGACCGATGGTGATCAGACTGCGCGTGTGATGAGGCAAACCCTCGCGCGTCCAGAGTTCGCCCCATGCATAGCGTGTGATGAAGTTCTGGAATTCCTCGGTGATCTCCATGCGATTGGCCAACGACCGGTCGACGTGTGCATCGCCCAGCACCTTGCGGCGCGTCTTTAGTCCTGCTTCATAACGTTCGTCGTCGTTCATTGCCGCTCCGTGAGAAAGTCGATGACGGTCTTGGTAAACGTCTCCGCCTGCTCGATGTTGGAGATATGCGAGGCGTCCAGTTCAACATAGCGGGCACCCGGAATCGCCGTTGCGAGTTCCTTGCCTTGCGCAGGCGTCGCCGCCAGATCGTGCGTGCCGCCGATCACGAGCGCCGGCAGCTTGATGCCGGGCACTTCGGGACGCAGGTCGGCGGCGTCGATCGCCTCGCAGTTGCTGGCGTAGCCTTCCTTGTCGGTGTGCACGAAAACATCGCGGATCACCGAGAACATCAGCGGCTCGCGGGCAATGAACTCGCCGGTGAACCAGCGCGGCAAGACAGCTTCCGAAAGCGCCAGCATGCCTTCCTTCCGCGCCCGTTCGGCACGCGGCACCCACACTTCCGGCGAGCCGATGCGCGCCGCCGTGTTGCTCAGCACGACACGCTCGAAGCGGTTCGCGTGACGCGCCGCGAGTGCGATGCCGGTCAGGCCGCCCATCGACAGGCCGCAGAAATTCGCCGTGGCGATCTTCAGCGAGTCCATCAGACCCAGCACGTCGCCGGTCAATTGCTCGATCGTATAGGGACCTTTCGGTGCCTCGGAGTGACCATGTCCGCGCGTGTCGTAACGCAGCACGCGAAACTGTCTGGACAGTGCGGCGACCTGGGGCGTCCACATCGCCATGTCGCTGCCAAGCGAATTCGACAGCACGATCCACGGTGCGTGGCCGTGGCGGTCGCCATCGATCCGATAGTGAAGCTCGATGCCGTTGACTGCAGCGTAGGGCATTCCTTTACTCCTGGGAGGTGGCGCGGCCAGCGCGCTCGTCATGCAGAGCCAGCACGGCGTCTACATAGGCGTGCGCCTGGCCGACGTATTGGGCCGGGTCGAGCAGGCGCCGCAATTGCTCGACCGAAAGATGTTGAGTCACCACGGCGTCTGCCGCAAGCACCTCGAAAAGCGACTGCCCCGACTGCACCGCCGCTTTCGATGCGCGCTCAACCAGATGATGGGCGTCGAGCCGGCCGACGCTGTCGCCAAGCGCGAGCATCACCGATTCGCCGAGAATCAGACCATGCGTGACTTCGAGATTCGCGGCGAGCCGCTCGACGTTGACGTCCAGCCCGCTCACGATCTGTTCGATGTGCGCGAGCGCGCCCCCCGCGAGCCGGGCGAGATCGGGCAAGGCGTCCCATTCGGCTTGCCAGCCGCCAAGGGCACGCTCGTGTTCCTGCACCATGCCCGACAGCACGGTAGCGACGAGGCCGGGCGCGCGCGTGGCCGCGGTCAAAACGGCCGCACAGCCGACCGGATTGCGCTTGTGCGGCATGGTCGACGAGCCACCCTTGCCCGCTGCCGCCGGTTCGCCCAGTTCGCCGAGTTCGGTTTGCATCTGCAGCGAGATATCGCGCGCAATCTTGCCGAGCGTGCCGATTAGCATGCCGAACCATGCAGCGGTTTCGGCGATGCGATCGCGCTGGGTGTGCCATGGCACGGCCGGCACCGTCAGCTGCAATTCGGCTCCTAGCGCTTGCGTCACGGCCGGTGCAGCGTCGCGCAGACTGGCGAGCGTGCCGGCCGCGCCGCCGAATTGCAGCACCAGCACCCGCGCGCGCAACGCTGCGAGCCGTTCATGATGGCGCAGCAAGGCGTCGAGCCACTGTGCGAACTTCAGACCGAGCGTGATCGGCAGTGCCTGCTGCAACCAGGTGCGGCCGATCATCGGCGTGGCGCGATGCTTGCGCGCCAGCGCAGCGAGCGCCGCACAGGTCGATTGCAGCGGATGCACGAGTAGATCAAAGGTTTCGCGCAGTTGCAGGACAGTCGCCGTGTCGATGATGTCCTGGCTCGTCGCGCCCCAGTGAACGTATTTCGATGCTTCGGCGTCCGCCTCTTTGACGCGCGCCGTCAGTTGCTTGACGAGCGGAATGGCGAGGTTGCCGCCGAGCGCCGCATCGCGCGCGAGGGCCTCGGCATCCAGTTGATCCGCATGGCAGGCCGCCTCGATCGCAGCCACCGCCGTCTGCGGAATCACCCGGTGCGCGGCCGACGCCCGCGCTAGCGCAGCCTCGACGTCAAGCATGCTTTGCAGCGTCGCGCGCGGCGAC
Organism: Paraburkholderia sp. GAS41; assembly: GCF_050436545.1. Classification (NCBI taxonomy): domain Bacteria; kingdom Pseudomonadati; phylum Pseudomonadota; class Betaproteobacteria; order Burkholderiales; family Burkholderiaceae; genus Paraburkholderia; species Paraburkholderia sp. GAS41. The sequence continues at coordinate 11,009 of NZ_JBNDMK010000041.1, read as the reverse complement.
CAGATGTCGTTCATTGGCTGCGTGCCGCAGAGTAGACCGGTCAGACGGGCGCTGGCTTCGAGCATGATGGAGTCGGCAAAACGAAGAAGGAGATATCCTCCGCCCGCGCCGTGGTGAGCGCAAGCGGAGTCTGCACGGCGTGGACCGCGTGGTTGCGCGATGCCGCGCCGGGCTCACGCGGCGCGTGCCGCCTGGGTGCCGTCGATCAGCGGCACGCCCGTCAGCTTGTGCAGCGCATCGAAGTCGATATCGGAGAAAATCTCGCGGACCACCAGACCATCAGCGGTGACGTCGATCATGGCCAGATCCGTGTAGATGCGATCCACGCAGGCCACACCCGTCACCGGGTAGGTACATTCCGCGGCGATCTTGCTTTCGCTCTGCTTGGTCAGGTGTTCCATCATGACGTAGACCTGCTTGGCGCCGATCGCCAGATCCATTGCGCCGCCGACGGCTGGAATCGCGTCCGGTGCGCCGGTGTGCCAGTTCGCGAGATCGCCCTTGGACGATACCTGGAACGCGCCCAGCACGCAAAAGTCGAGATGGCCGCCGCGCATCATGGCGAAGGAGTCCGAATGATGGAAGAACGCACCGCCCGTCAGCAACGTGACATGTTGCTTGCCGGCGTTGATCAGTTCGTCGTCCTCTGCGCCTTTCTCGGGCGCCGGGCCCATGCCGAGCAGTCCGTTTTCGCTGTGCAGGAAGATTTCCTTGTCCGCAGCGAGGTGGTTGGCCACCAGCGTCGGCACGCCAATGCCGAGGTTCACATAGGCGCCTTCAGGAATATCCTGGGCGACGCGCCTCGCCATTTCATCGCGGGTCAGTTTTTTCATGTCAGGTCTCCTCAGGCGGCAGTTGCGGATGCAAGTTCGGCTTGATGCGTGGCTTGCGGCACTTCGATCACGCGTTGCACGAAGATGCCGGGCGTGACGATCTCTTCGGGATCGAGCTCGCCGAGCGGCACGACTTTCGACACCTGCACGATGGCGGTTTTCGCCGCGCTGGCCATGATCGGCCCGAAGTTGCGCGCCGTCTTGCGATAGACCAGATTGCCCCAACGATCGCCCTTGAACGCTTTGACGAGCGCGAAGTCGGCATGCAGCGGCGACTCCAGCACGTAATGCTTACCGTCGATCAGACGCGTTTCCTTGCCCTCGGCGAGCTTCGTTCCATAGCCGGTCGGCGTGAAGAAACCGCCGATACCCGCGCCGGCCGCGCGAATGCGTTCGGCCAGATTGCCTTGCGGCACGAGTTCAAGTTCGATTTCACCGGCGCGATAGAGCGCGTCGAACACGTAGGAATCGGTCTGGCGCGGGAACGAGCAGATGATCTTGCGGACCCGTTTGGCCTTGAGCAATGCGGCAAGGCCGATGTCGCCGTTGCCGGCGTTGTTGTTGACGATGGTCAGCTCGCGCGCGCCCTGCTCGATCAGCGCATCGATCAGTTCGGACGGCATGCCTGCCGTGCCGAAGCCGCCAATCATGACGGTCGCGCCGTCCTGCACGTCGGCCACTGCCGACTGAAGTGACTCGAAAATCTTGTTGATCATGTCGAATTCCCTTTGGGACGCCTGCACCGGGCCGCCCTGTCCGCAGCGGCACGCATCCTGGGCGAGCCACGTTGAACAACATGCGGGACGGTCTCCACGTCCTTGTCATGGCGCGTAGACCAGAAGGGGTCAACACGCAATTTGTTCGTTATACGAACACTGATTCGTTTAGCGAACGCACTGGCGCATTATGAAAGGCCGCCGTTCAGCTTGTCAAGGCTGGGATATCCATGATCCGCTTTTCCATGACGAGCGGCGAGTCGAAATCTCACGTAGCTGGTAAGTCTTCTGACCAACGCGCAGAACTTCCCTGATTTTATATCCTCCATGAGTTATTTATTATCTTCATTGGGCTAAACGGTTCATGAACCTGGCCTGTGAGCTCCGTGAGAAGGAGCGTCATGTGGCGGCACACGAAATACCTGTCAATTCGTTAGGAATATTAACTTAATCATCTTCAAGGAATTCACCTCCGCGAGAGGGATGAACAATCAATGAGAACAAAGAGACACTACGAAATACCGGTTGGCTTCCGCACGACGATCAGGCGGCTCAGCCGCATGGGGTCGAAGATCCGCATTGGCCGCGTATTGGCCGGCAGCGCTTGCATTTCGCTTTCGTTTGCGCTCGCCGCGTGTGGAGGGGACAGCGGCGGTGCGTCGAATGCCCCTGTCTCCCACACCGCAGCAGGCACGGCAACGGGCACGGCGGAAGTCGCGGCCGCGGCAAGCGCGGCGAGTTCGAGCGTCATGAGTCTCGCCATGTCGCTGAAAATGAATACGAGCAGCCTTGATCCCGATACGTCAACCGACCGCTTCATCATCCGGTACAAGACAGGTAGCGCCGAACGCGCTTCCATCACGGCAACCCAGTCAAGGCTCGACAGGATGGCCAGTGCCTTTCCCGCCAGGGCGCAACATTTACGACGTATGGGCATCGGGTCCGATGTCATCACCACCACGCGCAGACTGAACGCCCATGAAGCCAAGGCATTCATGCGTGCCATCGCCTCCGACCCGAACGTTGAATACGTTGAACCGGATACCGTGATGTCGGTGAACTCAACGCCGAACGATCCGGAATACAGCAAGCAATGGGGCCTGACTTCCAACCAGAAGCCCGGCGTGACCACTGCAGGAATTCGGGCAGAAGGCGCATGGGATCTTGCTAACGGATCCGGTGCCGTCATCGCGGTGGTGGACACCGGTGTAACGCGTCATAGCGACCTGAACGCAAACATCCTGCCGGGGTATGACTTCACCTCTGCCAACCGAGGCGCAAACGGCATGGATCCCGGCGTCACCACCGAGAAAAATTGCAGCGCCAGCTGGCATGGCACGCACGCAGCGGGCATTGCTGCCGCGCTCTCCAACAACGGGGTTGGAATCGCCGGGGTCGCGCCAGGCGCAAAGGTGGTCCCGGTTCGCGTGCTGAATGCCTGCGGAACCGGATACGCGTCCGACATTTCAGACGGCATCATCTGGGCCGCCGGCGGGTCCGTTCCAGGTGTTCCCGCGAACCCTTATCCGGCGAAGATCATCAACCTTAGTCTGGGTGGTCGCGGCATGTGCGAGACCACTTTACAGAACGCCATCGACAATGCGACCAGTCGCGGATCGATCGTCGCGGCCGCTGCAGGCAACAACTCTGACGACGCGTCGAATTTCCAGCCGGCGAACTGTCGTGGCGTGGTCAGCGTAGGTGGAATCGACCGGCTTGGCGGACGATGGAATCAATCGAACTATGGCGCAACCGTGGATGTTGCCGCGCCGGCCGATTCAATCTGGTCGACTTTCAATAATGGAACGTCGACGCCGGGCACCGAAGGATACGCCTACATGTCTGGCACTTCGATGGCCGCGCCCGCGGTAAGCGGCGTAATGGCGCTCGCCCAGTCGGTTGCGCCCAACGCCCTCACGCCAGCGGAAATGCGGACGCTGCTCATGCAGAATGTCCAGCCATTTCCGCGCGGTGGACCGGATCTGCCGATTGGATCCGGCATTGTCGACGCTTACGCCGCGGTCATCGCCGCCCGAGCGGGAAAGATTCCAGCAGCGGCCGACTTCACGTGCGCTCAAAGCGTGCAGTTGATGCAACTGACGTGTACGGACCGTTCGACGGCGCGCGGCACCGCAAGCATCCGGTCATGGACCTGGAATGCCGGCGACGGCCGTCCTGATACGGTCATGACATCCTCGACCAATCCGGTTTTCGACTACGACTACCCTGGAAATTACGTCGTCACCCTGACGGTGACCGATAGCAGCGGTGCTGTAAGCACCGTCAAGCGCCCCGTGAGCGTCAAGCCGCTTCTCGTCACCGACCTGACCGACAACGACTACATCGCCCAATATGGATTGCCGTTTCAATTGGCCAAGGGTGAGGTCCAGTACTTTTCCATCGTTGTTCCGGGAGGCGTGCGAAGCTCATTCTTCAATACCGTATGGACATCGACCTTCAACCTCAAGTCGAGTTCGGCGAACGACATCGCGACCCTGGAAGTCAAAGGCCGTACAGCGTCCATGGTGTCGCCTGATTGCTCGGCGAGTATGACCGGCGGCGTGCCTGCTTCATGTGACGGATTAGGCATGCCCAACGGCGGCACCTGGTATGCAAGAGTCACGGGCAAGACTGCAGTCAATAACGCCGTGCTCCGCGCGTTCAATACCCCGCCGGATCAATCTCGTGGCATTTGCCGCATGGGGATGACTGACTGCTAGCCGGTCACGATACCCTTGCAGTCGGTTCGCTGACTCAGCGGTATCGCTTGACCTGAATACAGACTCGATCCATCGCAATGTTCAACCAGGATATCAGCCCTGCGACCGTTGGCGCGACGATCGAACGCGCTAACGCCGCCTTCTCTGCGCGGCGCATGGATGAAGCGGCGCGTCTCTACCGGATAGCGCTGGCTGAAAACCCGGGCAACGTGCATGCGCTGCATCGCCTGGCGCTTGCGTGCGTGCATGAAAATGCCCTGCATGAAGCCAGCGCGCACATCGAACTCGCGTTGCAGATCGCGCCCGAGCATGCTGAACTGTGGGAGCATGCGGGCCTCATCGCCGCCACCAGACGCGACTATGTCCGTGCCGAAGCGTGCTATCAGCGAGCCATTCATATCGCTGGAAGTACGGCGTCGCTACACCGCAATCTGGCCGACTGCCTGCGACAACTTGGCCGGCTCCTTGAAGCCAGGGATCACTACAAGCGCGCGATTGATCTGGATTCCGAACTGCATCATGCGATCCGCGCGCTCGCACGCATCAGCGACGAACTCGGGGAGACAGACAATGCCGCAACCTGCTGGCTAAGAGCATGGGCGCTCGACTCAAGCACGCTGAAAGACGGACTCGACGCAATCGAATCCCTGATAAAAGCCCGTCGTACAAGACAGCTTGCCGAGGTTATCGCCGAGATCAGACTTCGATTTGCGAACGACGCAGAGGCGCTAAAAGCACTGGCGTTCACACTCAACACGAACGACCACGTCAACGAAGCGCTCAGCGTGGCCAGACAAGGGCTTGCCATTGACCCGCTCCATCCGCTGCTACATCACAACGCTGCGCGGTCGCTCAGCTTATGTGGCCGGCCCAGTGAAGCCCTGCCGCACAGTCTGAAAGCCGCGCAATGCCTGCCCGACAATCCCTATCTGCAATTCCAGCTTGCGGGTACGTTGCTGAGCCTCGGCGAATTCGAAGAGGGCTGGAAGCGATACGCCTGGTTCTACGCCATACCCGGCAAAGACAAGGAATGCGTTCGCCCGCCTTTTCCGGAGTGGAAAGGCGAGCCGCTTGCCGGCTGCACGTTTCTGCTTGTCGGCGAGCAGGGGCGCGGCGATGAAATCCAGTTCATCCGCTTCGCCGAGTGGCTGCACGAACAGGGCGCTATCGTCGATGTGCTGGTCAGTCAGCCCGTCGCCGGCGTAGCGGCCAGCATGAAAAGCGTGCGAACTGTGTTTATCGCCGTTCCGCCTGGCCCTTACGACTACTGGAGCCTGATGCTCAAGATGCCCGAGCCTATGAAGCTCAGTCAGTCCATGCTGCCGATTGCCATGCCGTACGTCACTGCAGCGCCAGACAAACTTGAGTATTGGAAGGCTCACGTGAATGCCATTTCGCCGCGTCCGGCAGATAGGGCAACGAAGCGAATCGGTATCGTCTGGGCAGGCGGCCCGCACCATGTGCTCAACCGCTTCCGGTCCATTCGACTTGACGCGCTGAAACCGCTTTTTGCGATGTCGTGCACAACCTGGTACTCGGTCCAGAAAGGCGATCGCGAGCGCGAGAGCGAAGCACTGGCAGCCGAATTCGATCTGCACACGCTCGGTCCGGCTATTCAGGACTTCACCGACACGCTCGCCCTGCTGAATACGTTCGACCTCCTCATTACCGTCGACACCTCAGTCGCGCACCTTGCCGGCGCGGCGGGCTTGCCCGTATGGACGCTGCTGCAGGCCGGCGCGGACTGGCGCTGGATGACGGAGCGCAACGATAGTCCGTGGTATCCGTCCATGCGTCTGTTCCGTCAACGCGAATTGGGAGACTGGGACACGGTTATCGATGAAGTGCGGGAGGCCCTGCAGAAATGGTGTGAAACACCGCAAAGCTAGCGCTGCACGCGCAGATCCTCGGCGCTTACCCCAATATACGATGGCGAGATTTCAGGAGTACGGTATATAAGCTTAATCGATACTCCGCCCGCCCCGCCCGCATGTCCGAACTCGACCTGAACCTGATCCCGTACCTCGTTGCGATGGAAGAAACACGCAACGTGAGCCGCGCCGCAGAGCGCCTCGGCGTAAGCCAGCCGCGCGTGAGCACGGCGCTCGGTCGGCTGCGCGAGTACTTCGGCGATCCGCTCTTCGTGCGCACTTCGCGCGGCATGGAGCCGACACCGCGGGCGCTCGCCTTGATCCCCGCGGCGCGTGAGGCGCTGTCGCGCATCAAGCAAGGCATGCTGGACGCGCAAGACTTCGACGCCGCCACCACGACGCATACGTTTTCAATCGCGCTCTCCGACGTCGGCGAAATCGTGTTCCTGCCACGCCTGCTGCAACTTTTTGCTGAGCGCGCGCCGCGCGCGAATCTGCGCTCGGTGTCGCTGCCGCCTTCGCAGATCGAACGCGGTCTAGAATCGGGCGATGTCGATCTGGCAGTCGGCTATTTTCCGGACCTGTCGGGCAATAATTTTTTTCAGCAGCGCCTCTTCACGCATCACTTCATCTGTCTGATGCGCAGTGACCATCGGCTCGCACACGAACCGCTCACGCTGGCGCAGTTCGTCGTGTCGGGCCATGCGGTGGTGCGCGCCGAAGGCCGCAGCCAGGAAGTCCTCGAGCAATTCCTCGAGAAAAAGCGCATCCGGCGTCGCGCGGTCCTGGAGACTTCGCACTTCATGAGCTTGCCATTCATCCTCGCACGCACGGACCTGATCGCTACGGTGCCTCACGCAATCGGCTTTGCGTACGTGTCGGAACACGCGTCGATCACGCTCGTCGAACCGCCGCTCGAATTGCCGCGCTTCGATCTGAAGCAGCACTGGCATCGCAAGTTTCATAACGATCCCCGTGCGAGCTGGCTGCGTGGTGTCGTCGCCGGGCTCTTCAACGACGCCATGGACGAGTGGCCGAGATAGCCCCTGACGCTTCAGCAGCGCACCGGCGCGCGGGCCGCCTCGCAGCCGCCATGCACGCGACAACGCAAAACATGGAACAATGCCCGCAAACGTTCGCAGCCCGATTCGACATGCGAGTTCACACGACAGGAGCGCAGGATGAGCAGCAAGGCAAACAAGACCAAACAAAGCGAAGCCCTGGGCCGCCCGACGCGCGACGAAGCTGAAGCCGCTGTGCGCGTATTGCTGCGCTGGGCCGGCGACGATCCGCAACGCGAAGGCCTCCTCGACACGCCGGCGCGCGTGGTGCGCTCATATGAAGAGTTCTTCGCGGGCTATTCGGTCGATCCACGCGAGATCCTCGCCCGCACCTTCTCTGAAGTGGACGGCTACGACGAGATGATCGTGCTCAAGGACATTCGCTTCGAGAGCTATTGCGAGCATCACATGGTGCCGATCATCGGCCGCGCGCACGTCGCCTATTTGCCGGGACGCCGGGTAGTGGGCATTTCGAAACTGGCGCGGCTCGTCGACGCGTTCGCCAAGCGTCTGCAGATTCAGGAAAAAATGACCGTGCAGATCGCCGACACGCTCAACGACGTGCTGCAACCCGAGGGCGTTGGCGTGATCCTCGAAGCGTCGCATCAATGCATGTCGACGCGCGGCGTGCATAAAGCCGGCGTCACGATGGTCACTTCGCGCATGCTCGGGACGTTTCGCACGGACCCGTCGACGCGCCGCGAGTTTCTGTCGATCGTCGGCAATCCCGGCGTGCTGGCCATGACGAACAGTTAGGTTCCCGAAGTGGGCTGAGAGCCGCGGTTAGCGGCTCCACGAGACCAAGGACGGCATAAAAAAGATCAGCGCCGCCCTTCGTCGTCGCAATCGGTTTCGCGGATCTTGCCCTGCGAGACGCTGCTGCCCGGCGGCACGCTATGGGTCAGCCAGACATTCCCGCCAATCACCGAGCCGCGCCCAATCGTGACGCGGCCCAGTATCGTCGCCCCCGCGTAGATCACCACGTCGTCCTCGACGATCGGATGGCGTGCATTGCCCTTGACGAGCGTACCGTCGGCATCCGCCGCAAAACTCTTCGCGCCGAGCGTCACGGCCTGATACACCCGTACGCGCTCGCCGATGATCGCAGTCTCGCCGATCACCACACCCGTGCCATGGTCAATAAAGAAACTCGGTCCGATTTGCGCGCCCGGGTGAATGTCGATGCCGGTCGCCGAATGCGCGATCTCGTTGATAAACCGCGCCAGCAGCGGCACGCCGAGCCGGTGCAGCGCGTGCGCGAGGCGGTGATGCGTCATTGCCCAGACGCCGGGATAGCACAGCAGGATTTCGGTGATGTGCTGCGCCGCCGGATCGCCGGTGAACGCGGCCTGAATGTCGCTCACCAGCAGCGCACGAATGCTGGGCAACTGCGTGCCGAATTCCCGCGCCACCTCGAACGCGCGCTCGCCGAGCGCGGCTTCGGGCGTCTCGCCGTGTTCGGGCAGGAACCGCAGCGCGCGGCGGATCTGTTCGGCGAGCAGCCGCAAGGTGCTTTCGAGCGTGTGCCCGACGTAATAGTCGACGGTTTCGTCGGTCAGGTCGGGCGCGCCATAGTGGGTCGGAAACAGCGCGGCGCGCAAACCGGTCACGATGTTGGTGACGGCCTCGCGTGACGGCAGTTCGCGAATGCCGCGCGGATGGCGCGTGCGATGCAATTGTTCGCGCGAGGCGCGCAGGTCGGCGACGATCTGTTCGAGGCCCCAGTTACGGGAAGGAGGGTTTGGCATGGTGAGGACGGCGGCCGTGCGGCAAGCTCGGTCAGAGTGAATTGTCCCCAGAGATTACCGCGTTTTCCCGTCGCTCGTGCAGCGCGGCCACCGCGCTAGCGGCATCAGATCGTCACACTGCTGGCGTCGATCCAGCGGACCGCCCAGTCGCGCGCGTGTGCGATGGCGGCAGCTTCGTCGGCGAAGCGGAAATCGGTAGGGAAAAACCGGTTGGCGACCAGCTCGCCGTCACTCGAGCGCGAGATGACCACGTAAGGTTGCCAAGTTCCGTCGCCCGCGCGCGCCGGCGCGCAGTTTAGCAAGTAGCCGCGATGTGTAAATGCAGCATCAAAGTGCATGTGTCACCCGCCCTGACTGCCTCGTCTAGTGTTTAAGCAGCGCTTTGTCGTCTCCCACCTGTCGTCACACTGAACGGCTTGATGGAAGCCGTCAATGCAACTGCGCCTACTCGTCGGAGTAAGATCATACTCTGTAGAAAATACGCGTTGATTAAAAAAAATCAAAAGAATGTCATACGCTTGTGCGAGTGCAAACCCCAACGCGTACAACTTGCCTCACAGATATGCGGAACAAGTTTTGCTGACAAACTCAACGATGTGATCTTCCGGAAAGCGCCGGACCGCCTCAGGCTTTCTTGCCCCTTCGGGGCGTCTGGCGCGAAGTAGCAGGTTTGGGGCACTCATCAGGAGAAGTCCATGACGAACAGCAATGACACTGGCAAACCCTTAGTCACCGCACCGACGGGCGGCCCGAGCAGCAGCGAGCTGCACAATGACAGGACACATGACAGCACCGTCGACACCGACGGCAAAAATCTCGAAGCCGCGCGCCTGGCGGGCTACAGTCCTATCGGACCGGACGAAGTGACAACCAGCAACGCCTCGCACGTGAACAGCGTGCCGGAAGCGAGGGACGGCCTTGCCGGCTTCGACAGCCGTGTGGGCGGCAACCATCTGCTGCTCGCCCTTGAACCGGGCTATGCCGTGGTCGACAAGGGCATGATCGGGCCGCAATCGGCTTATGACGAAGACCATCAGTTCGACGAAGACCTCACCGCCGCAAGCCGTCAGGATCGCGGGCGCATTCACTTTGCGCTCAACCATATGCGGCCCACGCGCGTGATTGAACTGCAGCGTGTCAAATGACAGGTCGGCGGGCGGCAGCATGCCGCTCGCCGTTCGTTTCGCTAGCCGCTTCACTATTCGCTGCGAGACCCGTTTCAAAGCCGATTCGAAACCTGATCCGAAACCCGATTCGAAACCGCAGGTTTAAAGACCCGCAAACCGTGCCCTCTTTTTCTCATTGCACAGCCCAACGAAAATCGAAGCCACATTTAACCTTCGGAGATCGCAGATGAAAAAAATCGTCGTAATCGGCGCAACCGGCACGCTCGGCCAGGCAGTCAGCACCGAACTGAAGGCACGTCATGAAGTGATTGAAGTGGGTGCGACGCGCGGCCAGTATCAGGTCGACAGCAAAGACCCGGCGAGCATCGAAAAGCTGTTCCGCGAAATCGGCAAGGTGGATGGCGTCGTGACGACCACCGGCAAAGTGCATTTTGGCCCACTGCAGGAGATGACCGTCGAACAGTTCTGGGTCGGCCTGCGCGACAAGCTGATGGGACAGATCAACGTGGTGCTCATCGGCCAGCAGTACATGAACGACGGTGGCTCTTTCACGCTGACCAGCGGCATCCTGACCGACGAGCCGATCCGCGAAGGCGCGAACGCAACCACCGTCAATCTGGCGCTGGATGGTTTCGTGCGCGGCGCGGCGATCGAACTGCCGCGCGGCATCCGCATCAATGCCGTGAGCCCCACGGTGCTGACGGAGTCGCTAGAAGATTACGGCCCGTATTTCCGCGGCTTCGAGCCGGTGACGGCGCAGCGCGCTGCGCAGGCGTACCTGCGCAGCGTCGAAGGCGCACAGACGGGACGCGTGTACCGCGTCGGTAGTTGACGTTTTAGTGAATCTCGGGCTCGCCAGCGCCGTTGTCGCTGGCGGCTCCGGCCGCGCCTTCGCGTTGCAGGAAGTCGAAGTCGCAACCCTTGTTGGCCTGC
>NZ_JBNDMK010000040.1:0-39394 GCF_050436545.1 Paraburkholderia sp. GAS41 | reverse complement strand
GGCACTGAAGTACCGTTCCCCCCGGGAGTTCCGGCGAACCGCTGCATCATCAACTTAACGGTGTCTGCGTGTCCTGATTTACAGGGGCAACTCCACAGAGAGTCTTCGGAGAAGTCATCCGGAGCATAGACCAAACCGTACAAACAGACATCGCCGGTCGCATATACCATAAGAGAGCAGAACCGTGCGGCAGTTCGCCATAAGACAGACTTCACGCCGTGCGGCTTTGATTCCGCGACACTACGAACGTCCTGGTCTTTTGGCATTTTTCACCTTTGTTCCGCCTAATTGTGTTCGATTTTTTAAAAGGTATATGTTCGACGGCGTCATAAATTAAACCCGTCTGCATTGACTGCAAGATAGACCTTTTTACTGACAGCGATAACTCTCTGCCGTCTTGATAGAGTTTTTAGCGATTCGAAACAATCATGAACCTGACGGGAATGGGCTGGTGTCGAGCCGCGGCAACAAAGCGGCGAGCAACCGGCTGATGAGCAGGCTGTTTAAGCGCTACGGCTGCCCGTTCGTGCTTGCAACGGACGCGCTGCACAGCTACGTGGGACGAACGGCGAAGTGGCCCGGAATGTCGCATGCGGCAGGTTTCGAGTTTGTTCAAGGCCTGCCGGTACAACGAGCGGGTGCAGCACAAACGCCGGGCGCGCGCTTAGGGTTTTACGGCTTGAGAAAGTACTTCGGGCCCGCATGCTGGCTCAGGCCGATCGATTGACAAGCCGCAACGCCCTCTATCGTTATTCCGGCGGGGAAGATTGGCAGATCTGGCGTGGACCCGGCGCTCCAGGCACAGTCAGCATTCTTTCGAATCGCCTGAAAGTCTATCAAGGCTAAGGGGAGTTATTCCGTCGGGAAAAAGAGTTATCTTTTGGTCAAGACAGACGGGATGCTTTTTGTAATGCCGTCGAAGATATAGACGTGGAAGAAGTCAGACGTAATCAGGCGGAAATTTGAGCGTGGAGAACAATTAACATGCCTTTTGAAACAGCATTGACCAGAGGACTCGATTTGCGCTTTCCGGTCGTGGCGGGTCCCCTCGGGCGAGGTTCAAGCGCGGAATTTCTCGGAGCGATGGCCCATAGCGGCTGCTTCGGCTTTACTGCGGCGGCGCATATGCCGGAAGAGACGCTGAACGACGAGCTTGCGAAAATGAAGCGGGCAACCAACGGTCGGTTTGGGGCAAATCTGTCGTTGACCCGTGACCGCCGGAACTGGCTTGCCATCGCGTTGGATGCAGGGGTGCGCGTATTCTCCCTGTGGCAGGGTGATCTCGAGCCTTACGTTCGCACCATCAAGGATGCGGGCGGCCTTGTGTTCTGGACGCTGGGTACGCCCGGCGAGGCGGCGCGAGCCAAGGATCTTGGCGTCGATTTTATTGTGTCGCAAGGAAGCGAGGCGGGAGGTCATTACGTAGGGAGTGCGCCCACGATGTCGCTCTTGCCTTCTATCGTTGACGTGGCCAAAGGGGTTCCCGTGCTGGCTGCGGGCGGTATTGCAGATGGGCGCGGTCTGGTCGCTGCGATGGCCCTTGGTGCGTGTGGCGTCTGGATGGGAACGCGTTTTGTCGCGAGCAGCGAATCGGCCAACCATCCCGGTTACAAGGAGCGGGTTGTGGCCGCTCGCGCGACGGACCTTGTCGAGACCGAGCTCTTCGATCCGGTTGGGCAAGAGTGTCCGCATCGAGTGATACGCAATTCCACGTATGCCGGATGGGAAGCCGCTGGTCGTCCGGCCACCGGTCAACGGCCAGGGGAAAGTGACCGTATCTCGCGTTTTCCAAATGGAAAGCCACTCTATCGCTACGATGCCGCGGCTGCCTGGGATGCGATGGAGGGAGATTGGGAGGCCAGTCCGCTCTATGCCGGCACAACGATTGACCTCATTCACGATGTGAAGTCTGTCGCGGAAATTGTTGGGGACATCGAGACGACGGCGCAGGCGGCGTTCGACAAAATCGCAGGTTTGCGGACCGCGCGCTAAACGCGTCGAGACGATCGGCGCAAAGCTCGGAACGAGCCCAGGAGCCGGGCAGCCTTTACATTGAAGGTGACGACCTCTTTGGTTCTTAACATTAAGGAACTTCGATGTACTTCGCTATCGTAGCCATCGACCGACCCGGGGCCTCTGATGTTAGAGCCAAGACGCGCCCGGCTCACGGCGAATACTTGCGTACCCCCAATCCTGACGTGACTTATAGACTGGGCGGACCGCTCATGTCGCCTGACGGCGCGAATATGATCGGTTCGCTGCTTGTGATCGAGGCGCAAGACCTCGAGACTGCCGAACGCTTTGCGGCCGGCGACCCCTACAGAAAGGCCGATTTATTCGCTGAGGTTTCGGTCCGGCCCTGGGCCTGGGGGACTGGAAATCCGGACAAGGGCTGAGGGCGAGAGTCACAAAGGGCCAGCAGCTTCGCGCCACGTTCCTCGCTTTGAATACGAGCACAAGATCCCCTGGCTGGGCGCCTGGGGGAACGGGGCGAGCGCGTGGTGCTGGCCGAGCGGATGCAATCTTCATCTCCCTTGCAGAGAAACCTGGCAGCGTACTGCTCCCGACACACGGCTCGTGCCGTACCTGCTCAAACATACAAACGTTCTCTGATGCCTGGTGGAACTGACCGTCCCGTTCATTGAAACCATCGTCAGCGGTCCTCTTTGAGGTAGTAGTGAAGCCGGTTTGATGTTTTTGTTTTCTTCCAGCGTGCGAGTGCTCTCCATGAATACGTATGACTTTGACCTGTTCGTTATAGGCGCGGGTTCCGGTGGTGTCCGTGCAAGTCGCATAGCGGCAGGCTACGGGGCGAAGGTCGCTGTCGCGGAAGAATACAGGCTTGGCGGCACATGCGTGATTCGTGGGTGTGTGCCGAAAAAACTGTTGATGTACGCATCCCAGTTTGGATTCGCGCTCGAGGACAGCAAGGGGTTCGGCTGGCGGGTGTCGGAAGCGTCACACCAATGGGAAAACCTGATCCGTGCGAAGGACACCGAGGTCGCTCGTTTGGAGCGGGTATATGAGGAGCTACTCGGCAAGGCCGGGGTCGAGGTGACAAAGGGAAGAGCAACCATTGTTGGCGCACACGAGGTTCGCGTGAATGATGTGAGCTATACGGCGGGTCACATTCTGGTCGCCACCGGAGCGAGGCCGGAGTTGCCTGAGATTCCCGGCGCCGACTTGATGGTGACGTCCAACGACGTGTTAGCCATGGAGCGCGCACCAGAAAGGGTCGCGATTGTTGGCGGTGGGTATATCGCCTGCGAATTTGCGGGCATTTTCAAGGGCCTTGGGAAAAAGGTCTGGATGGTCCATCGTGGATCAAAGTTGCTACGCGGATTCGACGAGCAGGTTCGCGAGCATATCGGGAGCGAACTGGCCGCGAGCGGGATTCAGATGCGACTGGATAGTGCGGTCGCCGCAGTGGAGCGAAAACACGGCGCATACCTGGTTTACCTCGGTTCTGGCGAAATTCTAGAGGTAGATCTGGTGGTGGCCGCCACTGGGCGAAAGCCGAACACAGTCGGTCTGGGCCTTGAACGTGTCGGTGTTCAAGTTGACGGGCAAGGAGCGGTCCCCGTAGACAGCTATTCGCGCACATCGTCCGATCACGTCTACGCGGTGGGTGACGTCACGAACCGCATCAACTTGACGCCTGTTGCGATCCACGAAGGCCATGCTTTCGCTGACTCCGTATTCGGTGCCAAGCCCCGGCCAACAGACCATGAAGATGTTCCGTTTGCCGTGTTCAGTCAGCCGCAAGTCGCAGCGGTTGGTCTCACCGAGGCCGAAGCGTGTGCGAAACACGGCGCTGTGCGGGTGTACAGCACTGCTTTTCGTCCAATGCGCGCGACACTTTCCGGTCGGAATGAACGCGTTCTGGTGAAGCTCATTGCGGACGATAAGACTGACCGGATCCTGGGGGCGCATATCGTAGCGCCGGACGCGGCGGAAATCATTCAAGGTATTGCTGTCGCACTCAAAGCGGGAGCAACGAAGGCGGACTTCGACGCCACACTGGGTGTGCACCCGAGCGTGGCGGAAGAGTTTGTAACGCTAAGAAGCGCACGACATGCAACTGCGTCGCAGTCCTGATTCAACCAGCGGCGCGGCGTGTCGTTTTAAGGAACATGCATTACACGAGAGGGAAAGAGATGATTGATTTATATGCTTGGGGAACACCGAACGCAAGAAAGGTTTCCATAGCTTTGGAAGAGCTATCGATGCCCTTTAACGTGCATATGGTGAATATCACAAAGGGCGAGCAATTCAATGATCGCTTTCTCGCACTGAATCCGAACAATAAGATTCCGGTAATCGTCGATCCACATGGACCAAACGGGAAGGGAATTACGCTGTTTGAATCCGGGGCGATTTTGATTTATCTGGCGGATAAGACGGGAAAATTATTGCCGTCGTCCGGAGTTGAACGTCACGAGACGCTACAGTGGCTGATGTTCCAGATGGGCGGCATCGGTCCGATGTTCGGACAGACGCACCATTATCGCCGTTACGCTCCGCAGGAGACCTACGGTCTTAAGCGCTACACGGATGAAACTCACCGGCTGTACAAGGTCCTGGACGGGCGGCTCGGTAAAGCGGAATATGTCGCGGGCAGTGAATACTCCATTGCCGATATCGCCATTTATCCCTGGATAGCACGTTTTGGATTGCACCAGATTGAATGGGACGATATCAAGAATGTCAAGCGCTGGTACGATTCGATCGGTTCGCGGCCTGCTGTGCAGCGAGGCATGGAGATTCTGCCATGACGAACCATAAGTCCTTGACGGTTCTTGGAAGGAGCAACTCCTCCAACGTGCAGAAAGTCATGTGGTTGCTTGATGAAATCGAGCAACCATGCGTACGCGTGGACGTGGGCGGTCAGTTCGGTGGTAACAAGGATGCGGACTATCTTGCCAGGAATCCGAATGGCGTTGTTCCTACGTTGATCCACGGAGAAGTCGTGGTATGGGAATCCAACACGATACTTCGATATCTCGCCAATCATTTCCGTGCAAGCGGGTTATATCCAACTGACTCCGTTGAGCGGTCGTGGGTCGATCGCTGGCTGGATTGGCAATTGTCTTCCTTGGCGCCGGCGAACAGGGATCTCTTCATGAGAATCATCAGAACGCCCGTCGATCAGCGCCGCCCAGAGGCAATCGAAGAAGCCCGTGCGAGAAATGCGGAGCGATTCGGTTTGCTCGACCGGTTTCTGGAACGATCGGAATATCTAAGCGGCGCATCGTTCTCGATTTCGGATATCGCGGTAGGTCCGTTGGCGTACCGCTGGTTTGCGCTACCCGTAGAGCGCCCGAATTACCGCAATGTACAACGATGGTACGACTTGCTTTGCAAACGTGATGCATTTCGAAAGCACGTGCTCGAAATAGGCCTGAGCTGACCCACGATACAACACAGGATTTCCGGAGCGCGCCACCGGGTCGTCGCGATGATTGCGTCGACTCGGTGGCGCGTTTTCAGCTCGTCCTCGATGGGCCGCGTACAAACACCTCCGATTATCCGGCGGCACTGGAGAGTCTTTCCCGTCGCGACATATTTATTGCGACCTGTGTGAAGGGTATCTTCATCTCTACTCTGATAAAGCTGCGCTCCAAAAACGAAATCGGAGCGAATGAGAGGTGCTCGAATTCATCATCACCGGAGAGCGCCGCCCGAATCAATCTGCAATGCTTAGCCAACCGAAGGAGACGACTGATGCCCCATGCTATCCGCGTTCATGAGACAGGCGGACCCGAAAATCTTGTCTGGGATGAGATTTCCGTAGCCAATCCCGATGTAGGACAAGCGCGAATTCGCCAGACGGCCGTCGGTGTCAACTACATCGACATTTATTTCCGTTCCGGCCTTTACCCGCAGCCGCTGCCCTTCATCCCGGGGCGTGAAGCCGTCGGCGTGGTCGAGGCCGTTGGGCCCGATGTCACTTCGCTGAAGGCGGGCGACCGTGTCGTGTATAGCGGCGTGCAAGGCGCCTACACCGAAGTTCGCCTCGCGCCGGTCGATCGCCTGATCAAACTGCCGGACGGCATCAACGACGATGTCGGTGCGGCGATGATGCAAAAGGGCATGACGGCATGGTTTCTGTGCCGGCAGACCTACAAGGTCGGTAAGGGCGACACGATCCTCGTGCATGCCGCCGCGGGCGGCGTCGGCCTCGTGCTTTGCCAGTGGGCCAAGGCTTTGGGCGCGACGGTCATCGGAACCGTGTCGACGGAGGAAAAGGCGGAACTCGTGAAGGCGCACGGCTGTGACTATCCGCTGATCCACGGAAAGGACGACTTCGTCAAAGTGACACGGGAGGTCACGGGCGGCGTCGGCGTTCCGGTCGTCTATGACTCGATCGGTAAGGATACCTTCATGCGTTCACTCGACTGCATCAGGCCGCTTGGCCTGATGGTGCTGTTCGGCACAGCGTCGGGTCCGGTGCCGCCGTTCGACATCAGCATCCTCGACAAGAAGGGTTCGCTGTTCCTGACGCGCCCGACGCAAAACGCCTACCTGCCGAACCGCGCCAAGGTCGAGGAGGGTGCCCAGGAGGTGTTCGACGTCGTGCAGTCGGGCGCCGTGAAGGTGCACATCAACCAGCGATTTGCGCTCAAGAATGCAGCGGACGCGCATCGTAGCCTCGAGTCCCGCAAGACAGTCGGCTCCCTGGTACTGGTACCCTGACGCGAAGTGTGGCCGGCGTATCGACGCTGCATTCGAACGCCGGCAGAACGGTTGAACCCGTTCAGGTTGCGAAGTCTGTACAGCGAATTGCTTCACGATGCGGAAGTGCTCGGGCTCGAGCGTCGAGGGAGCGCACGACAACACAGTTCGAGAGGGAAGGACTCTATCGATGGCACACGTCCGCTTGGATATGGAAATGGTTAGGAGCGAACTTGGCTCGTACGCGGATACACAAACTCCTCTCGCTGAACGCGAGCAGGGTTACAAGGACCTGATTGGCTTCGTGCCGCCACTCATAGCCGCTCGACTGGCTGTGACGGGCGCGCTCGATCCTGAACTCCTTCGCCTGCAAGAGGCGGTGCGCACCCACGCCTTGTATCCGACCTGTTTCGATACGAAAACCGCTCAACTCATGGTGTTCGGCATGATGCTCACCAAGCTGCTCGACGGGGCCTTGCTGCATGCTGGTGCAGCGAGGCGAGCGGGCGCTACCTGGGAAGAGTTGCAAGCCGTCGTGAGCATGGCTTACCTCTACGGTGGGATACCGTGCGCAAACCGGGGTGCGGCGATCATAGGTCAGTTGGCGGCGTCCGAGAGCGAAGCCCGGACGGACACGACCGTCTAGTGCATGAGGCGGTTTCAGTAATCTGAAGAACGTTATCGAGGAAACATGTCCCAACCCTATTCCAATCTTATTGGCGGAGAATTCGTTGCAGGCGTCAACGTCTCTCGCAACATCAACCCTTCCGATATAAATGACGTTGTCGGCGAATATGCCCAGGGTAGCGCGGCGGACGTGAATCAGGCGGTGGCCGCGGCCAGGGCCGCGTTGCCGGCCTGGAGCCGTGCCACTCCGCAGACGCGTTTCGATATCCTGAAGAAGGCCTCCGATGAGATCCTCGCCCGCAAGGACGAGCTTGGCCGGCTTCTCTCGCGCGAAGAGGGCAAGACGCTCGCCGAAGGCATCGGCGAGGTGACCCGAGCGGGGCAGATCTTCGCCTTCGCGGCCGGTGAGTGTCTGCGTCCCGGTGGTGAAACACTTCCGTCCGTGCGCGCCGGTGTTGGCGTCGAGATCACCCGCGAGCCGGTAGGGATCGTAGGGATGATCACGCCGTGGAATTTCCCGATCGCAATTCCGGCGTGGAAAATCGCCCCGGCGCTCGCCTGGGGCAACTGCGTCGTCATCAAGCCGGCCGACCTTGTGCCGGGTTCGGCCTGGGCGCTCGTCGACATCCTCCACCGCGCGGGTCTGCCAAAGGGCGTGCTCAACCTTGTAATGGGGCGCGGTTCGGTCGTGGGCCAGGCGCTGCTCGAACACAAGGACGTGCACGCCATCTCTTTCACCGGCTCGGTCTCGACCGGTCGCAAGATCGCGGCTATCTGCATTGCCGCGAGCCCGATGAAGAAGGTCCAGCTCGAGATGGGGGGGAAGAATCCGCTCGTTGTGCTTGACGACGCTGACCTCAACACGGCGGTCGAAGCGGCAATCAACGGCGCGTTCTTCTCCACCGGTCAGCGCTGTACGGCGTCCTCGCGTCTGATCGTCGAGGCGGGCATCCATGACCGCTTCGTCGAGGCTTGCATCGAGCGGCTAAAGGGTATCGTGGTCGACGATGCGCTGAAGCAAGGCACGCACATAGGTCCGGTGGTCGACCAGAGCCAGCTTGAACAGGACCTTGAATATATCCAGATTGCCAGGGACGAGGGCGGCAAGCTGGTGTTTGGCGGAGAGGTACTGAAGCGTGGGACACCCGGCTTCTACCTTCGGCCGGCGCTCTTCACTGAAACGACCAATACCATGCGGATCTCGCGCGAGGAGGTCTTCGGCCCGGTGGCCAATATCGTGCGCGTCAGGGATTACGACGAAGCGCTCGCCGTGGCCAACGACACCGAGTTCGGCCTCTCCGCCGGTATCTGCACGACCTCGCTGAAATACGCAACGCATTTCAAACGCAACAGCGAGGCCGGGATGGTGATGGTCAACGTGGCGACAGCGGGTGTCGACTATCACGTGCCGTTCGGCGGTCGGAAAGGTTCGAGCTATGGCGCTCGTGAGCAGGGGACGTACGCCAAGGAGCATTACACCACCGTCAAGACCGCCTACACGATGGCTTGACACACGAGTGTAGAAATCCGGCGTTCATATGGGCCGCATGGGTCGTGGCAGCAACCACCAAAGCAAATCTAACGATGCATCAAGGGAGGTTGAGATGGAGCAGTCTTTCGATGTCGTGGTCGTCGGCGGCGGGCCAGTCGGGCTTTGGCTGTCCTGTGAACTGCGACTTGCGGGCGTAAATGTGGCAGTCGTCGAGCGCCGCACAGAAAGAACCTTGCAGTCGCGGGCGGGGACGATGCACAGCCGCACGCTCGAGATGTTCGAGCTGCGCGGGCTGGTCGACAGGTTTCTCGCATGCGGGAAGCCATTCCCGAGCTGGCACTATGGGATGCTCGATACGCATCTCGACTTTTCGGCTCTCGATAGCTCTTTCCCCCAAACGCTCAGAATTCAGCAGGCGGCCACTGAGAGACTAGTCGCTGAGCGCGCAATTGAGCTTGGCATCGCATTCCTCAGCGGGCATTCCGCTGAAACAATCCGCCAGGATCAGTCCGGAGTCACGGTCGAAGGCACAACAGATCAAGGTCCATTCCGCGTGAAGGGACGCTATCTCGTCGGCTGCGACGGCGCACGCAGTCTGACGCGTCAACAGGCAGGCATCGCGTTCCCGGGGCATGCGGCGACACACACGTGGCTCCTGGGCGACGTGAGACTAGAGTTGCCGGACGGCAAACCAATGCTCACGGAGTACAACGAGCGCGGCGGAGTGATGATTGCACCGCAGGGCGGTGACGGCCGGCGTCGGGTCGTCTTGACGACGCCCGAGGAAAACAATACGTCCCCGGCTACCTGGGAGCCGACGCTGGACGACATGGCCCGCACGATGCGACAAGTTCGCGGCACTGACTACAACATGCGCGACGCGGTCTGGCTTTCGCGCTTCTCCAACGAAACCCGGCTGGCAGAGCACTATCGGCGCGGCCGTATATTCCTCGCTGGCGACGCCACGCACATTCACCTTCCGGCTGCTGGACAGGGGTTGAATGTCGGCCTGCAGGATGCGTTTAACCTCGGGTGGAAGCTCGCCGCCGTCATCAAGGGCGACGCGGACGAATCTCTGCTCGATACCTACGAGGCAGAGCGCCGGCCAGTCGGCCACCAGCTTCATGAGAACACGATGGCGCAAGGCGTGCTGATGACGGCGTTCACCCCCGGCGGCCTTGGCCTGCGCAAAATGATCTCTGACTGCCTGGCCTTCCCGGAAGTCAATGCGAAGCTCGCTGGAAAGATTTCCGGCGTCAGTGTCAGCTATGAGGATGTGGGCGTCATGCGTGCCTTCTCCGATGCCCCTTGCGGCACGGGCATCGGCGTTCGCGTACCCAATCGCAGGGTTCGTCGGGCTGATGGATCGGAAGTCTTCGTGCACGAACTGCTTTCTGCCGGGCGTTGGGTCCATCTGTCTTTCGCAGCAGGGGCGAGTGTTCCGTTCGCCGATGCGCTGCCGGAAGAGTCGCTCATCCGGATCACCAGCCCCGAGCGTCCCCAGCGATTCTTCGAGGGCGCTTCGGCCGTGCTGATCCGCCCGGACGGTTATTCGGCCGGGGTGGTTTGAGGCCCCTCGTTAGTCAAGGTCATGGTCCTTGGTGGATTGAATCTACCGCTAAGGGTCATGAACGCGATGTTCAGCAAGCCCGCCCGTCAAACGCCGGGATACGGCATCCCAATTCAGCAGCACGCTAGAGACGCAGATCATGCCCAAAGTCATCAAGATTGAAAACTTCGGCGATGCCGAAGTCATGCAGATTCACGAAGAACAAAACGCCCAGGTCAAGGCCGGGGAGGCACGGATCGAACATATCGCGGTCGGTCTGAACTATCTCGACATCATGCAGCGCCAGGGACACTATCCGTTATCCTTGCCGAGTGGTCTCGGGGTGGCGGGTTGCGGCGTTATTCGAGAGATAAACTGGGACAGTCCGGAACTGGCTGTGGGGGACGTTGTCGCTTATGCGGGCATTCCACCGGGTAGCTATGCGGAACAACGGATCGTTAGCGCAGATCGTTTAGTCAAACTGCCGCCCGACATCGAGCCAACGATCGCTGCCGCGGCTCTTCAGCACGGAATTACAGCCGCCTTCCTGATCGAAGGTGTTTTTCAGGTCGCGTCCGGGGATTTCGTGCTGGTTCATGCTGCTGCGGGTGGAGTGGGATCCATTCTCTGTCAGTGGGCAAAGTCGATTGGAGCCACCGTCATTGGTACGGTAGGCAATCCGGGAAAAGTCGCCCACGCTTTCGAACATGGTTGCGATCACGTTATTGTTTCCACGGCCGAAAATGTCGCGGAGCGTGTGCGTGCAATCACCGCGGGACGTGGTGTCGATGTGGCATACGATTCAGTGGGCGCGGACACTTTCGAAGTTTCACTTAAGAGCCTCGCATTTCGAGGCATGCTCGTGAGCTTTGGTTCTGCATCCGGGGAGCCGCCGCCCTTGCACATCGGCAAGCTGGCTGAGTCCGGGTCCGTCTATCTGACACGGCCGCGGTTTGTCCATTACACGCAGAGCAGACCGGATCTGCTGCGCTATGCCACGGCGTTCTTCAACAAGATTCGCCGCGGCCTCAAAGTGCCAATTGGGCAAAGCTACAACATCGACGAAGTCGTCCGGGCTCACAAAGATATGGAAGGCAGGCAGACCAAGGGATCAAGCCTGATGGTCTTTTAGAGAACCCTTGATTGACGAGATTGCAAAGGGCGAGGGCCCCGATCACGGGCCACCTCGCATGCTATCGGACCAGAATTTCTTCGCCCCGTTGAACATTGCGACTCGTCTCATCCGTCGCGAGTACAACGAACCAATTGATCGGCGCTTCCTGAGTGAAGCAGAGGAAATACTCGCATGACAATTGACATTGAAGCGCTGTTTGTCGATTCCATCGATGGCGCCGAGCGCGTGGCCACAACCATTACGCACAAGGACATCGTGACGGGGTTGTCCGCGGTGCTTGCCCCGCGGGCCGTGGCCGTGCTGCATATGCTGTATCCCCGAACCGACGCGCGCACACACGTGAGCCTCGACGCACTGGTCGACGCGCTGAACCGCCACTGCATGCATCAGGCTGCCCGTCTCATTGCCGAGAAATCGCACTATCTGTTGTTTCGTAATCCCGTAAAAACGTTGCGGGTGCTTCACGCGATTCGCAATGACTCTCTTGCGATCGGCGTGCACGTCTATTACAAGGGACTCGAGGGCGGTGCGGCAGAGCAAATGCTCGATACCGATGCCCAGCAGATGCGCGGGCGCTAGAAGCCGGGCCGATGTTCGCAGGCTAAGGCCGCCTTGCCGGACTGGCCCCGTGCAACTTCACCGGAACGTGTCGATATCCTAAAGAGGGTCCGCAGCGAGACCGTTGGCGACGCTGACGAGCGCGGCCAGCTTTTCCCAGGCCGGTGAGGGGCGCGGCCTAATCGCTTCTAGTCTTACCCGCAAGGCATGGAATCAAGCCAATGCTTGTCGTCGGCGAACCGCTCTACCAGCATATCGAGGAGCAGCCGGACCTTTGTGCTCAATTGCCGCCGATGGGGGGAGAGCGCAACGATCTCCAACTCCTGCGTGTGGTAGTCGGGCAGCAACTGGACGAGTGCGCCGGAGGCGAGCATATCGGCTACAACAAACGGGGGGCACAGCCACAATCCGAGACCGGCACCGGCAGCTGCGCGCATGGCGGTCAGGCTGGCGGAGAGCAGGTTGCCCGATACGCGCGCGCTTGTCGGATTGCCGGCAGGATCGACGAAATGGAACTCGTTGCGAAAGAGTGAATGGACGTAAAGCAGGCAGTTATGATCAGGCAGGTCGGCCGGGCTTCGAGGCGCGGGATGCGTTTCAAGGTAAGCTGGCGCGCAGCATAAAACGTAGTTCCATTTGGCCAGGGTTCTTCTGATCAAGGGCGAATCAGCAGGTGATGCCGGCATGATAGATAGGTCGAACGCCTCACGTACCGGGTCGACGGGGGTGACGGCGCCGTCGGTGCGAAAATCCAGCGACACGTCCGGGTATTCGCGCGCGAAGCGGGCAGCGACCGGCGCGATGAACCGCTCCAGTGCGTGGTGGCAACGCAGGCGGAGCCGGCCGCGCGGCGTCGCCTGCAACGCGTTGGTCATCTCATCGGCTTCCGCCAGGTCCTGCAAGATCTGAGTACAACGCTCGTAATACTCCCGACCGATTTCGGTGAGACCCACACTGCGTGTCGTGCGGCTCAACAGACGCACACCAAGGACGTCTTCGAGCGCCTGGACCTGGTTACTTACCGTTGTTGTCGACAGATCGAGGCGGCGCGCTGCCGCAGTGAAGCCGCCGCTCTCGACGACGCGAACAAAGGCGGTGAGACTGGCCATCCGATCCATGCATTCCCCCAAGACTCGAATCCGCAGCGAAGCCACCTCGACCAGTGGCTCTTGTCTGTGCAGTTTTTGCTTGTGCAGCAATTGATCTTCGAATTGCTCGACGTATCGCTTGTTCTCTTTCGATTGATGACTGTGCTCGCGTGCCCGCCGGGCGGCAGTCGTTATTCATTCCGACAGATCCTACCACCGCCATAATAGTTGCCTACTTGAATAAGGCGTCGGGATAAGTACCAGTCTGACGCCGGGCGCAACGTGTGCAGCTAAGGCCGCGATTTTTTCGAATAGCCTGATAGTGAATCCAGACTGAGGGGAGTTATCCCGTCAAAAATAGCGGTTTATCCTGCGCTTGCAATCTGGAGGTCACGGCGGCAGAGGGTGAAATGTTCGTAGCGCCTGCGCAGCTGACCCATGGACTCGATAAGCGCTTGCTCTGAGCGTGGAGAAAGGCGATATGGCTCTCGAAACACCGTTGACCAAGGCACTGGATTTGCGCGTTCCGGTTTTGGCTGCTCCTATCGGGCGAGGTTCAAACGCGGAATTTCTTGGAGCGATGACCCATAGCGGCGGCTTCGGCTTTACCGCGCTGATGCATATGCCGGAGGAGACCGTAAGCGACGAACTCGCACAAAGGCGTCGGGCGACCAACGGTCGGTTTGGCGCAAATCTGTCGCTGATCGTTGACCAGCGCAAGAGGCTCGCAACTGCATTGGATGCAGGGGTGCGCGTATTTTCGCTATGGCACGGAGATATCGAACCCTACGTGCGCATCATCAAGGATGCGGGTGGGCTGGTGTTCTGGACACTGGGCACGCCCGACGAGGCGGCGCGAGCAAAAGATCTTGGCGTCGATTTTATCGTGTCGCAAGGACGGGAGGCAGGTGGTCATCTGGTAGCCAGGGCACCGACGATGACGCTCTTGCCGTCTATCGTTGATGCCGCCAAAGGGGTCCCTGTCGTAGCGGCGGGCGGTATTGCGGATGGCCGTGGTCTGGTCGCCGCGATGGCCCTTGGTGCGTGTGGCGTCTGGATGGGAACACGTTTTGTCGCGAGCAGGGAATCGGCCAACCATCGCGGTTACAAGGAGCGTGTTGTCGCCGCTCGCGCGACGGATCTGGTTGAGACCGAACTCTTTAATGTGGGATGGCAAGCGTGTCCGCATCGAGTGATACGCAACTCTACGTACTCCAGATGGGAAGACGCCGGTCGTCCGGCCACCGGTCATCGGCCTGGGGAAAGCGACCAGATCTCGCGTTTTCCAGATGGGCGACCACTCTATCGCTATGACGTCGCGGCTGCATGGGATGCGATGGAGGGAGATTGGGAGGCCAGTCCGCTCTATGCCGGCACGACGATCGGCCTCATTCACGATGTGAAGTCTGTCGCAGACATCGTTGGGGACATCGAGACGACGGCGCAGGCAGTACTCGACAGAATTGCGGCAATGCGGACTGTTGGCTGAGCAAGCGGCGAACATCACGAACGGCTAGCCACTTCTCCCCTGGTTCCGTGCCTTGAATTCGAATAACAGGAGTCCCCGTACAACGGGTTGATCTGAATGGCCGTGACTCGTACCGACGCGTACGTGAACGGCACTGAGAGGCAGCGGAAGGATCGGGAAAACCCGCTCATCTTCTACGATTGCCAAGTCGAACACTGGCAACACCTGAGTACAACGAACGCGATCGAGCGGACCTTCGGCACGCTGCGCCGTCGTGCGCGGTTTTATGTGGTCACTGTGATTAATTCGAATTGTTCGTAGTGGTTTATCCCGAGTGATCGACCAATATGTGTGCGCGTTCCATATCAGGCGTTTCTTCTGCTTAACCGGTGGATTGGTAAGTTAGGATAACTACCAATGTAGAGATTGAATGAAAGATAAATAAATACAAAGGAGATTTACCGCAATGGTTTAAAAAATTAATAAAATCAGGAGGAAGTATGAGGTTTCATATCAGGCTGCAAGGGATGATCGTATTATTTGCGCTGGTCAATGTGGCGCATGCGCAATCTTCGATTACGTTGTATGGCGTAGTTGATAATGGACTTTACTATCAACGCACTTCGGCTTCATCTTTTTTACCAACGGCACGCGATAATGGAGTGGTGTGGCAGGATAAAGACGCGGGATTGTATGCCAGCTTTTGGGGATTGAAAGGGATTGAGGACCTCGGGGGCGGGTACAAGATCAACTTCAAGTTGCAAAATGCCTACAATAGTACCAGCGGTAATTTTCAACTGGGCGACAGGACAGGGGTGATCGCGATCTTCAATCAGATCGCTACGGTCGGGGTATCAGGTCAATTTGGTAGCTTTGACATTGGCCGGCAGTACGCGCCCATGGTTTATGCGATGGTGGATACGGACGCTCGATCGGGAGTATATTTTGGCAGCATTTTGACTGCCTGGCTGTCGATGAATCACTCCGCAGGCTGGATAGGGCAAAATTCGAATTTGCCCATTGGCGCATTGTTCGACAGTAATTCTCTTGTTTACCAATCACCTAAACTCCTTGGTACAACACTCATGCTCGAGTACTCCGCGGGCGGCGTTCCAGGGCAGATACAAGGGGGTAGCCGCGAATCCGCTGTCCTGAAATTTTCGAATTATGGGTTAAATGTATCTGCGGTTTTTTATAATGGTCATGATACGAATCCGACGGCAACGACTGTGCCGACGGGACTCGACAACAATCGGTTTTACTACCTTGGCGCCATGTATCGATACGCGGGGGCGTCTATTTCTGCGTCGTATGCTGCGGGCAGGAATCCATCGGATTCAGTACGTGCCAATATCGAAATGATATCAGGTGGGGTGGGATATCAATTCACTCCGTGGTTCGTGGTGACATCAGGGTATTATTATCTGCAGGATCGCAATAACACAGCGAATCATTCAGGTGAATATTCGATCGGCGCGAATTATTTTATGTCGAGACAGACTACTACATATTTGCAGGTTGCCTATGTTGGCAACAAAGGAACCATGAATCAATGGATTGCCTATGGCGAACCTGTTGCTCCGGGAGTATCGACAACCGCGGTGATGGTAGGCATAAGGCACTCATTTTAATTGACAGATTTGACCGGGCGAATATTTATATGAATTATCCTCTGGCATCAAAGGCGTTGGTGGCTTCATTGTTCTCCACCGTATCTATCGGCGTGTGGTCACAATCTGGACAGAATATTCAGGTTCCGATGAATCCTGCTGAAGCTGTTTCTCAAAAGCAGGTCGTCAAGTCAGATAAACATGCAGATCGCGTGATGAAAAAAAGTCTCTATAAAGCGCTAGCAAAGCACAGCGAAATAGACGCGGGCAATATCAGCATTCTGGCGAAGAACGGAGTGGTTACGCTAAACGGGACAGTAACTGATGCGGACCAGATCGACATAGTGGAAAGTGTCGTAAAAAGTAGCCCAGGTGTTTTGGCCGTGACAAACAAGCTAAGGGTCCAGCGTCCATTCGAGCAATGAGTCGGATATGCGCGGATGGGGAATCGTTGCCGTCGCCTCTCGTCATTCCTGGGGGGCGTCACCATTCCAGCACGAAAGACACGAGTGTCGTTACCGCCTTTATGGCATAACGAGCGCACGGTGCCGGTGTCGAACCGAGCGTCGAAGTCATCTGCACAATCATTAGTAGTACAGATGAGGTTGCACACAAAACAGCTGTGATTACCCGGCGGAGCGTGAGGGTCTTTCCAGCCGCGGCATATTTATCTCAGTGTTACTTGAAGGTATCTTCACTCGTACTTTTAGCCCGATGGCTGATTTGCTGCGGCGCTATTGGAGGCCCTGTCCGCACCTTGGATGAATTGAAAAAACCGTCGCGTCGAAATGCGCGCACGACCGAGGAGTGTCGTAAGCGGATGAATGTCTGGCAGCCGGCTAACGGGCCAACTGGTTCGGAATTCGCCCCGCAATCTATCTGGCGGTCGAGCCGGTAGGTGCAATCGTTGGTGAAGCGATGGCTGAGGCCGAAGTTGCGCAGGCCTCGCGTTCGACTAGCACTAACGTGTTTCCAATTTCGGCTTGCCATAGGGTCACGGCCGAACAAACGGGAGGACAATGGTATGGCAGGAGAAACCGCAAATTTTGGATTGCGCAAGTGGCCGGCAGCACCGGCGACTCGACCATTCGAGCTGACGCCGCGCCAGCACAAGCTGGTCGACATGGCGCGGGCCGGTCTGGCCGAGCCGTTCCAGGGGATAAGGTGCAACGGCTCGGTGAGCCGGGATCCAATTCCGCCGGCGCTGGCCGGGGCCTCGCTCGCTCCGCTGCTGGAGGCGGCACGTACGTTTCTCGCGAGCCTCGACGCACCGCAGCGGCGCGCCGCGTGTCTGGCAATCGACGACGAGGCGTGGCGGGGGTGGTCCAACTTTCATCCGTGGCTGATGCCCCGCAATGGCGTCTGCCTTGCCGATCTTGGCCACGAACAGCGTGAGGCAGCACTGGCACTGATGCGCGAGACGATGAGCGCGACGGGCTATCAGACCGCGCGCGACGTCATGCGACTCAACGAGCATGCCCTCGAAATAACTGGCAAGCCTGAGGAATACAGCGAATGGTATTACTGGGTCAGCATTTTCGGGACGCCGTCGCCGGAAGGTCCCTGGGGCTGGCAGATCGATGGCCACCACCTGAACGTCAATTGCCTGGTACTCGGCGACCGACTCGTCGTGACGCCGACCTTGATGGGATCGGAGCCAGTATTGGCACGGTTCGGCAAATATAGCGGTCTGCGCGTATTTGCCACGGAGGAGGAGCAGGGCTATGCACTAATGAGCTCGCTGCCTCCCGAGGTGCAAGCAGCGGCGACGATCGGTACGGTACTGCCATGGGAAGTGTTTGGGGGCGCTTTCAACGATAACCGGCATATCGAGCCGGGCGGTCTCCGTTATGGGGACCTGCCGCAGGAAGGCCGCGAGCGCCTCGAGGTGCTGCTGGCGCACTATATCGGGTACATCCGCCCTGGTCATTCCGAACTGCGCTGGGAGGAGGCCAAACGTCACCTTAGCGATACGCATTTCGCCTGGATCGGACATGTCGAGGACACGAGTCCGTTTTACTACCGCATCTTAAGTCCGGTAATCCTGGTTGAGTTCGACCACCAACCCGGCATCGTGTTCGATAACGATTTGCCGTCGCGCGATCACATCCACACGCTCGTGCGCACACCGAATGGCGGGGATTATGGCAAGGATCTGTTGCGCCAACATTACCTCCAGTGCCACACGGATGAGCACGGGGCCCATACGCATTCGCACACGGGCCGGAACGTAGCCGAAGCGCCGAAATGATGGTCGGGAGTAGAAGTCGCTGGGAAAATCGAGGCGACAGCAGAGGTCGCGCCTAGTAACTGTCGGCCGGTCCAGGCGTACGTACAGGCGTTGAAGATGGGGCGAAAGATGTCTTCTACGAAAAGCCCTATCGGGTCGTTAAGACACGGGTGAGTGCGGATACATGCGTCGCGTGCACTCGCATTCGTTTCGTATACCTAATGGACTAATAAAAATGCATATCGGAGTTCCCGCCGAAACGCGGAAAAACGAAGCACGGGTCGCAGCAACGCCGGAGACGGTCAAGAAGTACGTCTCGCAAGGTCATCGCGTCACGGTCCAGAGTGGCGCCGGCGCGGCCGCAAGCTTTCCCGACGAGGCGTACCAGGCGGCGGGCGCAGAGCTCGTTGGCGCACAGACGGCCTTCGGTGCCGACGTTGTGCTCAAGGTCCAGACGCCCACGGTGAATGAACTGAGGCTCATGAAGCGCGGCGCGGTGCTGGTCGGCATGCTTGATCCTTTCGACAAGGAGAACGCGCAGAAGCTCGTCGAAGCGGGTGTGACGGCGTTTGCGCTTGAGACCGCCCCACGTACCACGCGCGCACAGAGCCTCGACGTGCTCTCCTCTCAGGCCAACATCGCTGGCTACAAAGCGGTGCTGCTGGCATCGACCCTCTATCCGCGCTTCATGCCAATGCTCATGACCGCCGCTGGTACGGTCAAGGCGGCGCGTGTGCTGATTCTCGGCGCGGGCGTCGCGGGCCTGCAGGCTATCGCGACGGCCAAGCGTCTCGGTGCGGTTATCGAGGCGTCGGACGTGCGCCCGGCGGTGAAGGAGCAGATCGAATCGCTCGGTGCGCGATTTCTTGACGTGCCTTACGAAACGCAGGAGGAACGCGACGCGGCGGTGGGCATGGGCGGCTACGCGCGACCGATGCCGCCTTCCTGGCTTGCGCGCCAGTCCGCACTCGTGCACGAGCGTGCAAAACAGGCCGACATGATCATTTTGACGGCGCTGATTCCAGGTCGCGACGCGCCGGTACTGCTGCCCGCTGAAACTGTGCAGGCGATGAAACCAGGCTCTGTGGTGGTGGATCTCGCGGCAGGGCGCGGACCCGTCGCCGATCCGGCTACGGGGCGGCGTGGCGGCAATTGCCCCCTGACCGAACCCGACGAGGTGATCGTCATGCACGGCGTGACGATCGTTGGCCACACCAATCTGGCGTCAATGGTGCCGGCCGACGCATCGGCGCTCTATGCACGCAACCTGCTGGACTTTCTGAAGCTGATTCTCACGAAAGAAGGCGCGTTGAACATCGACATGGCCGACGACATCGTCGCGGCGACACTCCTTACACGCGACAGTGAAGTTGCGTGCGAGATTAAACGATAAAGGAGACCGGACATGGAAATCGTCAACCATACCGTTGTAAATCTCATCATCTTCGTGCTTGCGGTGTACGTCGGCTACCACGTGGTCTGGAATGTCACGCCGGCGTTGCACACACCACTCATGGCCGTGACCAATGCAATCTCGGCAATCGTGATTGTGGGTGCGATGCTTGCCACGGGTTTGACCGTGGGCGGCGTAGGCAAGTTTTTCGGCACGTTTGCCGTGCTGCTCTCGGCGGTCAATGTGTCTGGTGGGTTTCTCGTCACGCGGCGCATGCTCGAGATGTTCCGCAAGAGGGAACCGAAGAAGGCTAACGTGAAGGAGGGCGCATAAATGAACATGAATTTGGTGACTCTGCTTTATCTTGTAGCCTCGGTCTGTTTCATCCAGGCGCTCAAGGGTCTGTCGAACCCGAAGCGCGCGCGCGCGGGCACCGTGTTCGGCTTTATCGGCATGATCATTTCGATCCAGACTACGCTGGTGCTGATCGTGACCAAGTCCCTTCATTCGGGCTTGAATCTCAAGCTAGGTCTTGGGCTTCTTCTTGGCGCGCTCGTCATTGGCGCTCGCTCTGGTGCAGTCGTCGCCAAGCGGGTCGAGATGACCAAGATGCCCGAGCTCGTCGCGGCGATGCACTCGCTGATCGGTCTCGCCGCAGTATGTATCGCGTATGCCGTGGTATCCGAGCCGGCTGCGTTCGGCCTCCTTGCCGGGGATGCCTCGCCTGCAGGCTTCATTCCCTACGGGAACCGCATAGAACTCTTCATCGGCACGTTCGTGGGCGCGATCACGTTCAGCGGCTCGGTGATCGCCTTCGGAAAGCTTTCCGGGAAATACAGGTTTCGGCTCTTCCAGGGGGCGCCGGTGGTCTACCGGGGCCAGCATCTGCTCAACCTGGTGCTCGCGCTCAGCATGATCGGCTTCGGCATCGAGTTCTACCTCACGCAGATGTGGCTGCCGTTCATCATCATGACGGCGATCGCGTTCGTGCTGGGTCTGCTCATCATCATTCCGATCGGCGGCGCGGACATGCCAGTCGTGGTGTCGATGCTGAACTCGTACTCGGGGTGGGCGGCGGCGGGCATCGGCTTCTCCCTGAACAACGCGATGCTGATCATCGCGGGAGCGATAGTGGGATCCTCAGGTGCGATCCTTTCGTACATCATGTGCCAGGCGATGAACCGCTCGTTCTTCAACGTGCTGCTAGGTGGCTTTGGTGCTGAAAGCGGTGGCGCGACCGCAGGCGGCGTACAGGAGCAGCGCCCCGTGAAGTCGGGCTCGGCCGATGATGCCGCCTTCATGCTTGGCAACGCCGAATCGGTGGTGATCGTGCCGGGCTATGGTCTTGCAGTGGCGCGGGCCCAGCATGCGCTTAAGGAACTGACCGACAAGCTCGTGGAGAAGGGCGTGGAGGTGCGCTATGCGATTCACCCGGTGGCGGGCCGCATGCCGGGCCACATGAACGTGTTGCTCGCGGAAGCGGAGGTGCCGTATGACCTCGTCTTCGAGATGGAGGACATCAACAACGAATTCGGCCGGACCGACGTCGTTCTCGTTCTGGGTGCGAATGACGTGGTGAACCCGGCGGCGAAGAACGATCCGGGCTCGCCGATCGCAGGCATGCCGATCATCGAAGCATATAAAGCGCGGACAGTGATCGTCAACAAGCGGTCGATGGCAGCGGGCTATGCGGGGCTCGACAACGATCTCTTCTACATGGATAAAACCATGATGGTCTTCGGCGACGCGAAGAAGGTCATCGAAGATATGGTGAAGGCTGCGGCGTGATGAGCCGCAGGGGTCCCGTGTAATAGTCGATTCAAGGGTTCCATATCTGCTTCAAGCTTGAGGATGGGACGCCTCGTTGCCGGCGTTCCGGGCTAAATGCCCGACCGTTAAAACTTGCGCGGCGTGGTTGATATCGAGTACGGTAAGTGTTCTTTGGTCATCTCCTTATATTGCATGGTCTCTGTCCGCCTGCTAGACCCACATGACGTGGAGCAATTCAAGGCAATGCGTCTTCTCGCCGTCGACAACGCCCCTACCGCCATCTGGTCCACCCGGCAGGAGGAAATGGCACGGTCGATTGAAGAGGTCGCCAACCGGATTCGTTCAACACCGACCCAGGCCGTCTTCGGTGCGTTCGAGGGCGAGGTATTGGTCGGCGTCACGGGCATTCGTCGTGAGCCGCTGTTTCAAGTCAGTCACAAGGCCACAGTTTGGGGCGTGATTGTCAACCCTGGATACCGTGGACGAGGAATCGCGCAAACGCTGTTGTCGGCAGCGACAGCTCACGCGATCAAGGAGTGGAACACCATCCAGTTGATGCTTTGTGTCAATGCAGAAAACCTGCCGGCAAAGAGGCTCTACGCGTCGTACGGCTTTCAGACGTTTGGCCTGGAGCCACGCGCGATGAAGGTTGGAGATCGTTTTTATGATGAGGAGCATATGTGCAAACAACTGGCGTAACAGGCGAACCGCGCTAGAGCGGGGGGGCGGCCCAATATCAGCCGCTCGAGGGACGTTCGCGAATGGCCTCTGGCGGACTGACTTGCGACGGTCGCGTAGAACACGTTAAAGATGGCAACGTTGCGACTATACAGTCGTCAACTCGGGACTTCGTGCGCCCCGATAGCGTGGTGAGCCATACTCAGTATGGGTTTGCCAGACGCGAAATAAAGTCGTCACTTCGCTCTTGATATGAGGCCTTCGACGCACGCCCGCCGACGGTGGCCAAGGAATATTGCGGCCGACGTATGCCGACCGCATCGGGCAGCACGCGGCCAACAAGAGCCGGTAACGATTTTGATTCGCGCGGCGGAAGTCAGGTTGATAGCGGCCGTTCGACGGCAGATGGGGACGACGTTGGCAGGAGCCGCTTTCTCATGCACATGGCCGTCGACGGACAAAGAACCGCAAACTGCCTGCACAACCGCACCTCGCCGGGCACCTCGTCGCGGCTTGCGTGCTTATAGCCTGCTACTTCAAAAAAGTGTCCAGCAGTCGTTGTCAGCAGCCAAACTTCCCGTTGACCAAGTGAGAGTGCGTTGTCTTCGAGCCGTGTGACTAGTTCTCTCGCGATGCCTCTACCGCGCAGTTCCGACGTGATGGCGAGCGATCGCAAGAGCACGCTCGAGCCGAGCTGCTCGATACCGCCGATCCCAACAACTATTCCGCTTGCGTCTTCGACAACCAGGAATCCTTCGATAAGCGTCGTCGAAACATCTTCTGAAGGTAAGCCATTCGCGTTTAACAGGTTTTGGATCTCGCCCAGGTCGGCGTCGTTGGCCTTTCTTATCTGCATAGCTGTATGCTCACTCGAAATTTGCCTGATGTTCGCCAAATTTTTTGCCGAGCGTGACGCGTATGGCGAAGATGAACGCAACAGCCGAAACGAGCGATACCAGCAGCACAGTCCATTCGACAGGCACATAGTTTCCGCCGGCCGTCCAGATCGCGGCAGCCGAAACTGGTGCGATGCCCTTGGCAACGTTCGAGGGCATCGAGAGCAGTCCGCTCACGGCTCCATAGCCCTCCGTCCACATCACATCCTGCACGATCGTCCCGCGCAGGATCGTCATCATGCCGTTTGCGCCGCCGTAGATAATCGCGAACACGATCAGCAGGACGGATGACGTGCCTGCGCACATAAGAACGACGACTGATGCGGGCAACGCCGCCGTAACGATGACGCCGACAATCGACGGACGAACATTGCGGCCGAGCGTGAACCACAGCACGCGCGCGAGAACCTGCGCCGGACCGATTACGGCCATTGTCGTCAGGATCAACGCTGGCAGCACCCTCCGTTCCGCCATCAGCGGTACCAGGTGGAAGGTTAGCGCCGCAAACGTCGCATAGTAGGCTGTGAAACAGACCGCAAGCGCCCAGAATGTCGGCGTCCGTAGCGCACGGCTGGTTGCCGCCGCATTGATCGCCTTCAGCGAGGCCTTGTAATCCCGATTGTCTTCGCGCGGCGCATCGCGGCCAATTGCGAAAACATGGATGGGTAGGCAGATCGCGAGGTTAAACCCGGCTAGCGCGAGGAGCGCTCCTCGCCATTGGAGCCGGTCGACGAGAAGCTGAGTCAGCGGGATAAAGACGGTGCTGGCAAAGCCCGCTACCAGCGTAATCAACGTGATCTTTGTGCGAAAGCTGCCTGGAAAGTCCCGCGTAATCACCGCGAAAACTGGATCGTAGAGCGTCGCGGCCATCGCGACGCCCAAGCCGATCCAGACGACGAAGAGCATCACCGGCACTTTGATCAGCACGCCAACCACAGTGGCCAGGGCTGCACCGGAATAGAACCCGAACAGACTGATTGCCGTCGCAACCGCCAGTTCAAAGAAATTGCTGGCACCGGTCAGACTCGAGGGCCCAGCGACGCAGTGCGCAACGCCGAGCCTGCGATTCAACAGGTAAGCGAGGCCGGAATTGAAGAACACCTGTATCAGGATCGGCACCGCGAGCATGGCAATAACGAGCGGCTCCTTGACGATTGCCTGCCCCTGAAAGGCAAACAGCAGGACGAGCGTCGCGAGCAGCGCGCTGATCGAGTACGGGCCGAGATGTGCAACCGCCTGCCGGAAATGCGCTTCTCCTCTGGCCAGCAGGTGTCGGCGCAGCAGTTGGGCGAGGATGACGGGAATGACGATGTATAACCCAACCGAAATGATCAACGTATCCCACGGCACAGTAATCGCGGACAGGCCGAGCAGGAGCGCTACAAGGGGCGCGAATGCCACGATCATGATGGAGTCATTCAGCGCCACCTGAGAGAGCGTGAAATACGGATCGCCTTTGCAGAGTTGTGACCACACGAACACCATGGCCGTGCAGGGGGCCGCGGCCAGCAGGATCAGGCCCGCAATATAGCTGTGGAGCTGGTCGGCGGGAAGCCACGACGCAAACACATGACGGATGAAGATCAAGCCCAGGAATGCCATGGAGAAGGGTTTGACGAGCCAGTTCACGAACAGCGTAACGCCGATGCCGCGCCACTGGCTCCTGACCTGAGTCATCGCGCCGAAATCGATCTTGATCAGCATCGGAATGATCATCACCCAGATCAGCACACCGACCGGAAGATTGACGTGCGCCACTTCCATCCGGCCGATCGCCTGGAAGAGCTGGGGCAAGAGCTGCCCGACCAGGATGCCCCCCACGATGCAGAGGGCAACCTAGACCGTCAGATAACGCTCGAAAAATCCGATCGCCGGCCGTGCCCTGCCGATCGCTGTATCAGTGCTGCTCATCTGATTCCTCTGCTGGCCTCGCACCGATCGCGTGCATTTCACGCTGAATCGCGTTGCGATCCAGCACATGCAACGGCAGATTCACGAACTGGCTCACCCGGTTCATGATTTGCCGTTAGGCCTTGTTGAAGACCTTGCGCTTCTCCTCGTCGCTTCCCTCGCATGCCGCCGGATCTTCGAAACCCCAATGCGCGGTCAGCGGGTGGCCCGGCCAGATTGGACAGACTTCGCCCGCAGCCTGGTCGCACACCGTAATAACGAAGTCCATGTGCGGGGCGTTGGGTCTAGCGAACTCATCCCAGCTCTTGCTACGCAGCGTCCTCGTGTCGTATCCCAGCGCTTCGCAGCGCTCAATGGCGAACGGGTTCACCGCCCCGGATGGGTGACTGCCCGCGCTATACGCGCGAAATTTGCCCTTTCCCAACACGTTGAAAAGCGCCTCGGCCATGATGCTGCGCGAGCTGTTGCCAGTGCAGAGAATGAGGATCGAGTACGTTTTGTCGCTCACGGACGGCTCGCGAATGTAATGGCTTTTTGAGCCGGCGCGCAGCATGCGGCTGAGGACTGATGTTGCGATTGCTTGTGTGACTGTCCGTAGACCGGAGCGGCTTCAAGGGTTCTAAACGTTTCCCACGCGACGCCTTGCGGATCTACCGTCCAGGCCTTGTCCGACCTGGCATAGCAACAGGTCGTCCCTATCTGCGCCTCTGCCGACAGTTGAGCCGCGCCAAAGCGCGCATTCATCCCGGCCAGCTCCGCCGCGGTTTCGACCTGAATGCCAATGTGATCGACACCCGGTTTCACACCGCGTTGCGAGATCGCGAAATTCACCGCTGGGTCGGTCAACTCCCATTTCCAGTAATCGCTCTTGAGAACTGTAGGTTCGGCGTTGCCAAACATGGCACTGTAAAACCGGATGCTGTCGCTCAGATTCTCGACCACTACATGGATGTGCATGCACTTCATGGTGTGTCTCCGCAGCAATTGGGGAGATCGCTCGCGGCACAGGTCGCGCCGGCGCAGCAGTTCTCCGTCAGGAAGCCGATAAGACCTGTCATGGCGTCGAAATTCGCCGTATAGATGATGAAACGCCCATCCTGTCGCGGCTTCACCAGGTCGGCATGTGACAGATCCTTTAGGTGGAACGACAGGCTTGAGGGGGAAAGCCCGAGCTGTTGGGCGATTTCACCGGCGGCCATACCTTCGGGGCCGGCCACAACCAGAAGGCGAAAGATCGCGAGACGCGATTCGTGGGCGAGCGCGCTCAGGGCGCGAACAACTAGGGTTGAGTTCATGCCCTGAACAATAGAGCAGTCATTTCGATATTTCAAACATTATTGAATCGATGGGTGAGGCGGGACGGGGCGACAACGTGCCACCTCCGTTGCGCGGAGGTTCGTCCGCGCCACCAGTCGAGGGCGCGGTGTCGGACGCGGACTGTACGAAGCCTTACTGGGGGAGCTAACGGAGCTCGTCTACGCGCAGGCGTTCGCAGGCATCGCGCTACCCAACGCCGCGAGTATCGCGCTGCATGAAGCAGTTGGATTCAAGCATATCGGTGTCTATGAAAAGGTCGGATTCAAGCTCGGTGCATGGCGAGATGGCGGGGCTCGCGCTTCTATCATGCTGTGCTCGGGCGCTTCAAGGGGTTGTCGCATGTCACGGTTGAAGTGCAACCCCTCACCAGTGGCGGCCTGATTCATCGCAGTCGAGACGCCATGCATCGATGTAGTAGTCCGCTGCGTACGTCGAGTTCCTCTTCAGAGGCTCTCTGGGCTTCTGCGGGAATCGTCGATTCAGTGCAGTGTCGCCTCGGCAATACCGGCGAGCGCGCAGACCACAACGACGGCGAGCGGTGGAATCTTCCAGCGCGTCAGCAGGAAAAAGCCGATGGCTGCGACGGCAAAGTCGAGTTCCGAGCGAATCGCACTGGTCCAGATCGGCGAGTACAGCGCGGTGGCCAGGAGTCCAACGACCGCAGCATTCACTCCTGCAAGCACTGCCGCCATCGATTGGCGAGCGCGCAGCGCTCGCCAATAAGGCAGCGCTGCAAGCGCAAGTAGAAGGCCTGGCAGAAATATTCCCACTGTAGCGAGCAACGCGCCGGTCCAGTGATTCGGCGCTTTGACCATCATCCATCCAAGAAATGCCGCGAATGTAAACAAAGGGCCCGGGACGGCCTGCGTGGCGCCGTAGCCTGCCAGAAAATCGTTCGAAGTGACCCAGCCGGTTGCGACAGTTTGCTGTTGCAGAAGCGGCAGCACGACGTGACCGCCGCCAAACACCAGGGCACCGGAACGATAGAATGCCTCGAAGACCTTGAATGCCTGACCCGCACGAAGTCCGTCAAGGACAGGAAGCCCGAACAGCAGGACACAGAACAGGATCAGCGCGGCGGCGCCCACCGTGCGGGAAACAGGGAATTCGTGTGTGTGTTGTGGTACATGGCCGCCGTCTGACGATGCCGTCGTGTGGCACAACGCAGATCCGAGCACAGCACCGAGGCCGATAACGATGAGTTGTGCATAAGCGGTCGTCA
Source organism: Paraburkholderia sp. GAS41 (assembly GCF_050436545.1). Taxonomy (NCBI): domain Bacteria; kingdom Pseudomonadati; phylum Pseudomonadota; class Betaproteobacteria; order Burkholderiales; family Burkholderiaceae; genus Paraburkholderia; species Paraburkholderia sp. GAS41. Next base: position 11,775 of record NZ_JBNDMK010000040.1, on the reverse strand, counting down.
GAATGCTGAGTACCGCTATAGCGATGAGCGCGATGGCCGCTCTGCGGTGATCGGGACAAAGGCGATGCGCCATGTCCCAAACTGCCTGAGCGACGACGGCGACAGCGACAAGCTTCAGACCGTGTATCAAGCCGCTACCGACCGGGCCACCCAGGTTCGGGGCGATGGCAGCGAAGCAGAGTAACAGCAGGACTGAGGGTAGCGTGAAGCCACACCAGGCAGCGAGTCCTCCAAGCCACCCTGCTCGCAGAAGGCCGATCGAAAATCCCACCTGGCTGCTGGACGGTCCTGGAAGGAACTGACAAAGTCCGATCAGATCTGTGAATGTTTCGTCATCAAGCCAGCGAAGCCGCTCGACGAATTCGCGGCGAAAATATCCCAGATGAGCAATCGGACCGCCGAAGCACGTCAGTCCAAGCTTGAGGAAGACCGCGAGAACTTCCAGGACGGCACCTCTTCGACTCGAGTGCGGTGATGCGATATCAGTTTTCATACGTGAGTGTGAAGTGCTACCACTCCGTCATCGTGGCTCGTTGATATTGCTATTGGCATCGGCGCCGGGTGTCTGTACGGTCTTCCGGGTCTGCGGAGAATCCGTTCAGGCGATGCTCTGCTAAATGTCTCTACGCTACAGTACGGAAGTTGACGCAATCCGGACGGTTGCGACGGCGGCCACTGGAAATGAAACATGGACTGCGAGCCCCTGGCCGCCGATGCCAGTATCAAAATCCAACCTTGCTCCAAAGTACTCCGCGATGCGGGCGACGATTGACAGGCCGAGTCCGCTGCCGTTCGCACCATTGCCAGTCACGCGAAAGAAGCGGTCGGTCAGACGCGTGATGTCCTCCGTATCCACGCCGGGGCCGTTATCTCCGACTGTCAGTACGACCGCATCGGCGTCGCGCCTGATAGAGACCTCGACTCGGCCGCCGTCATCGCAATACTTGATCGCATTGTCAATCAGGTTGTCGAGCACAATGTCCATCAAAACCGGCTCTGCCATGACCATGTAGTTAGCGTCGCCGACCAGAGCGACGGTCATGCCTTTTCGTCGAGCGTCTGGCTCGTTGGTGGCAATGGCATCCTTGACGAGCGCAGCAAGTGCAACAGGTTGCGCAGGGACCTTGCGATGTTCGTCGAGCCGGGCCAGCAGAAGCAACTGTTCGGCAAGATGGGCGCTGCGATCCACGCCCTGTACGACCCGCTGCATGGCAAGTTGTTGCTGGGCTGCGTCCTGTGCCGCGAGCGCAACTTGTGCCTGAACCTTGATCGCGGCCAGCGGTGTCTTCAGCTCGTGCGCGGCGTCAGCGGTGAATGCTCGTTCGCGGTTGATTGAAAGTCCTAGTCGTGACAACAGTTGATTGATTGCATCGACAAGTGGACGGACTTCGACCGGAGTCGGCCCGATCCTGATCGGCTCGAGTTTGCTGGCATCTCTTGTCCGGATCGCCTTCGAGAGCGCCTCAAGAGGCGCCAGACTGTGACCAATACTGATCCAGACCAGCAATGCGAGAACTGGCAATGCCAGAGCGATCGGCTTCGCAATACGAAGTGCTACCCCGGTGGTCAGGTCACTGCGCTGATTGGTTGACTCTAGCACCCGTACCGTACGACCTGACACACCATCGTGAAGCATATAGGTATGCCACGGCTGGCCGCCAAGTGTTACCGTTCGCGCGCTTGCTGTGGCGTCAGCTGGTACCTCGAATGCACCCAGGGACTCGAGCTGCGCGCTACTGGCCAGGACGCGTCCCTGTGCATCGCGCACCTGGAAGAGCGCTTCGCGCGGCGACTTGTCGCCATCGCTGCCGTTTGTGTGGCCGGGACGGCGGCCGTATTCGGTACGCGCGTCGATACGCGTCCTGGACAGGACCGAGAGGTCGTTCTGATCGAGCAGAACGATGAACTGCGCGAGTTGAACTAGGCGAGCGTCGTCCCATTCTCCAACCTCGCGCGTCGCCTCACGGTAACTCCAGCCGAGGGCGATAGCCCACACCAGGATAATGCTCGCGAGCACGAGCAGCGCGAGTCGACCGCGTATCGATCCTGGCATCATGTCTGCTCCATCACGTACCCGATACCCCGGACGGTTTTGATCAAATCCGCCCCAAGCTTTTTACGCAAGTTGGATATATGTACCTCAATCGTGTTGCTTTCGACTTCTTCGTGCCATCCGTACAAGCTTTCTTCAAGACGAGATTTGGATTGCGGCACACCCTGGTGCGTCAGCAACTGATGCAGCACGGCCCATTCGCGAGCAGTCAGCGGAATGCGGACATCGTCGCGCAATACGGTCTTGGCGGCCGGATCAACAGTCAGAGCGCGATATCGGAGGACTTCGACGCCGCGCCCCTGCGAGCGCCTTAAAAGCGCACGACAGCGTGCAATGAGTTCCGTCAGGTCAAAAGGCTTGCCGAGGTAGTCGTCCGCACCTGCCTCAAGGCCGCCCACCTTGTCGGCAACCGTCCCTTTTGCGGTGAGTACAAGCACTGGCACATTCTTCCCGCAGCCCCGCAACCATCCCAGGAGTTCGAGACCCGACATTCGGGGCAGTCCGAGATCGAGCACGACCAGCGCATAGTCGGTGGTTTCGAGAGCCAGCTTCGCGTTGCGACCGTCCTGCGTCCAGTCGACCGCAAAACTTGCGTGACGAAGTCCTGCTTCGACACCACTACCAATCAGATCGTCATCTTCGACAAGAAGTATTCGCATACAGGTGTGCCCAGAGAAGCATCCGGCAAAACTGTCATCGACGCGGCAACGCGCCTGGCCATATTTGCCAGTGTAACCACGTTGGGGCAATGAACGCGCATGATGCCGACCTGCTTAAGATTTCCTTCAGGTTCGGCCATTAGTATCAGCTAACCGCGCATGGATGCACAGTTGTCACCTGGAACCAGCCGAGGTCCATCGGTTGATCGATCGCTACAAGGAAAATGAAAGTGCCTTCGATATCTACGTTCATCCGCATCGGCGAGTTGCGCCGTGACACCATCCACGATCGACATGCTACGCGCCTGTCTCCTGACAGCGTTAACTGCTGCCACCGCGATAGAGGCCGCGGCACTTCTGGCTATCGGCCCGTTCCGTGTTTCCGAAGACGTGCTTACATCGATGACCTTTCGCGCAGCAACGGTGGCGGCCATTGCGTGCATGATGCTGGTCACGAGACGACTTGCACGCCCGCGATTGTTTCGGTTCTGTCCGGATGCCTGTGGTTCTTCATCTCCGGTTCGATCGCAAGGCATTCGAGTCGGCCAGGTGCTAGCGGTAGCATCTTCGAAACTGATGTTCGCGGGTTCCGTTGAATCCACGGGCGAGCAATGAACGCAATCAAAACCAGGCGACCACTCTATGGCGGATTTTCGACGATCGGCTGAAGCACGTTATGACGGCGTAGCGCGTCTCCTTCACTGGTCAATCGTAGTGTTGATCACGATTCAGTTCGTGATTGGCTGGACGATGCCTGATGTTCATCACGATACAAAGCCGGTTGGACTGATCGCGTGGCATCTTGGCGTCGGTGCGACGCTGGTTGCCGCTATGGCGCTAAGAATCATCTGGCGACTCACGCATCGGCCTCCGCCGGATGCATTGTCGCCAATATTGAGTGCCGCTTCCCGGATCACCCATCTGCTTCTCTACGCCGCGCTGGTTATCGTGCCGGTGTTGGGATGGATCAACGCATCTTCACGTGGCTGGACCGTAGATTTTTTAGGCGTCGTGCCGTTCCCCGGCTTGACCCCGACAGGTTCCGCATTCGGACGCGCGATGGGGGACGTCCATGGAGTCCTGGCGTGGGTGCTTTTTGCACTGATCGCGGTACATGTTGCTGCGGCGCTCTTTCACCGCTTTGTGCTTCGCGATCAGGTCATGCATCGGATGTTGCCGTAATGTCAGCGTTGTTGTGGCACATGCGGGACACAGATGTTAAGGCCTTTGTGATTCTTGCTGGCCAGTTCGTGCGGGCCGGAATGCTGTCTTTGTCAGGCCCACGCTCAAGAATGTCCGACGCATCCACGCTGTGAGTAAACACCGGTTGCAGCGGACACCTTTGTCCGCAAGGGAGACCGGGGCCGGCGGGCGAGCGGTGTTTCCCGGTCCCAGCCATTTTTTGTGACGTGACCGCGGGCGACCGCTTTCCGATTTCCAACGGACAATCGCGTGCATGATTCGAGCGTCCCTGATGGCTTGGGTCATGCCTTTGGCACTTGCTGTGAGCAGCGATCGTGCGAGGTCTGCGTCGAACCGGGGTCGGCCACGAGCCGACACTGGACTGCTGATGGCGAATGGCCGCTGCACGCAATAAAATGGGACATGCGTGATGGGCGACAGATTCAACTCGCTTTGTCGAGCGCGCGAGCCGCCCTGACAACTAACGGCGGCGGCGTCCTGGTGCTCACCAGATACGGCAAGGAGCGTCGCAAAGTTAAGCCCAGCCAGCGGTTACGCGCGTTGCCCAATCTGAATAACACTACTGGAGCGGACGATCGCGTCCTTTTTTCCGGGCAGTCGCCGAGCACGCGCAGACCCACCTGCGCTGCTCGGAGCGATTACGGCTATGTACGAACCGGCAGGTCAACCCATTACCCGTCGTCCTTCAACCGGATAGTTCGGATCCGTATAACCGGGCGTCGATGCGTGCCCCGGAGGAACCAGACTGTCGACAAACTTCTCATCGTCGGGTCCGAGTTGCAGTGTCAGTGCATCCATGTAGCTGTCCCAATGCGCTTCAGTGCGCGGACCGGCGATAGCGGAACTCACGAGCTTGTTCTTCAAAACCCAGGCGATAGCAAACGCGATCGAAGTCGTACCGCGTTCAGCGGCATGCGCCGCGACTTTTTGCGCGATGGCGAGCGATTCCGGTCGCCACTCGGTCTGCTGGATGCGCTTGTCGCCTCGACCCGCACGCGAATCGGGAGGCGGGGCACCGTCGAGTGCATATTTTCCAGTCAGCACCCCGCGTGCGAGCGGGCTGTAGGGCACCACACCGATGCCGTAATGTCCGGCAGCAGGCATCAGTTCGACCTCTGCCGTGCGATCCACCATGTTGTACACCGGCTCGAGCGCAATCGGGCGATCAATGCCGAGCTGATCGGCGAGACGCACGACTTCCGCAACGCGCCAGGCCCGGAAATTGGATAAACCAAAGTGGCGCACCTTCCCCTGACGGATGAGGTCGCCAATCGCACGCACGCCTTCTTCCAGAGGCGCATCGTTGAGCGAGCGATGGAAGTAGAGAACGTCGATGTAATCGGTTCTTAGGCGCTTCAGGCTGGCATCGACTGTCTGGTAAATCCATTTGCGCGACTGCCCCTGTTCGTTGGGTCGAGCAGTAGCCGACGCAGGATAACCAAACTTGGTCGCCACGACCCAGTCGTCGCGTCGCTGCGCAATCGCACGGCCGACGATTTCTTCGGACCGGCCGGCGTGATACACGTCGGCGGTGTCGAGGAAATTGATGCCCTGCTCGAAAGCCTTGTCGATGATCCGCTGCGACGTAGTCTCATCCGTTTCGCCGCCGAACATCATCGCACCCAGACAGAGGGGCGAAACCTTGAGGGCGCTGCGACCCAGATATCTATAGTCCATCATCATCTCCATGCAGGGCTGGGCCTGCGGTTGCGAAAGCACTGCCTGCCTGATGCAGCTAGCGCGAGCGGTGGTCGTCAGAGATAGATGATAAAGCGTCGGTATCCAGTGATAAATCCCTTAAAACCGCAAGCTCCCATGAATCGCGTTCATGAATCGCACGTCAGGTCTTCGATTCGTCATTGCGATAGCGGATTGCGTCGATCACCACCGTCATCGCCCTGGAGAACTCACGGCGGGTTGCGTAACAGGCGTGCAAACCCGGAAAGACGGGACACCAGTCCTCCAGTACCTTGACGAGACGCCCCGCTTCGACATGCTCGTGGGCCAGATCTGCCGGAATGTACGCGAGCCCATATCCCGACAGCGCCGCTGCCAGCATCGGATAGGTCCCGTTAAAGGCGAGTTGCCCATCGACGCGAACCTGCACCTCCCGGCTCCCCTTCTTGAGCTCCCACGGATAGAAGCCACCCAATGTTGGCAAACGCAGATTGATGCACTGGTGCCCGGTCAGATCCTGGGGCTTCTTCGGCCGTGCATGCTTCTCGAGGTATCCCGGCGCAACGACAATCGCCATACGCATTTCCGGTGCGAGGCGCACCGCGATCATGTCTCTGGCGACCTGATCGCCATGGCGAACGCCAATGTCATAGCGATCCGCCACGATATCGGAAAGGCCATAGTCGGTCGTGATCTCCACCTTGATATCCGGATAGTCGTGCAGGACCTTTGACAGTCTGGGCCACAGGACCGTTTCTGTCGCGTAGTCGGTCGCGGTAATGCGAATCGTGCCTGCGGGTTTGTCCCGGAATTCGGTGACGGCAGCCAGCTCCGCATCGATTTCCTCAAACCGGGGAGCGATGGTCTGAAGAAGGCGTTCGCCCGCCTCGGTCGGCGAAACGCTGCGCGTGGTTCGGATCAGCAGTCTCATCCCGAGACGGGTTTCGAGTGAGCGAATGGTGTGACTCAGAGCGGATTGCGACACACCGAGTTGTGCAGCGGCTCGGGTGAAACTGCGCTCGCGCGCGACCGCGATCAGCGCCAGTAAATCGTTATAACTTTCGCGACGCATTAATGAACTCGCTTCATAGGTGTTTGCTGATTCTAACGCCTAGTCGTACATGAGTGAGTGCATTACATTGCAAATCAAATGATCCGCGCCGTACGTCGCATTCAGCTTTGCAGACAGGCCGCCGGGGCGGGCACGTGCCTTTGGAACGACACAACCCGGTGCGGCGAATCTCAAACGTGCGAGCGCCGGTGAGGAGCCGACCCATGAGATTACTCGCTGTAGCGATGCTGGCACTCTCGTTCGGCGTCGCTGCCTGTTCGCAAATCGAAAGGAAAACTGATATGGAAGGTCGGGATCAATCCTCCTCTGTCAAGCTGGTTGACGGAATGCATACCGTTTCGCCCGCCCTTGAGCGCTATACGACCGATGTTGTGCTGGGCGACCTCTGGAAGCGTCCGCAACTTTCGGCGCGGGACCGAAGCGTCGTTACGCTCTCGGTGTTGATCGCGCGCAATCAAAGCACGGAGTTGCCGTTCTATCTCGATCTCGCGCTCGACAGTGGCCTCAAGCCCGGTGAGATTTCGGAGATCATCACGCACCTTGCGTTCTATACCGGTTGGGCCAACGCGACCGCGGCTGTGAAGGTAACCAGCACTGTATTCAAAAGACGTGGAATTACGCCAGCGCAGCTCCCGCCAGCGTCCGTTGAACTTCTTCCTCTCGACAAGGCAGCAGAAGCCCAGCGCGAGACCGCGGTGCAACACAACTTCGGCGCGATCTCGCCAGGCGTCGTTCAATTCACGCGAGACACGCTGTTCAATGACCTGTGGCTGCGGCCAGGGCTGGCGCCGCGAGACCGGAGTCTCGTGACGGTCAGCGCACTGGTTGCCACCGGTCAGGTCGCACAACTGACTTACCATCTGAACCGGGCAATGGATAACGGACTGACCAAAACACAGGCGTCGGAAGTCATGACGCAACTGGCGTTCTACGCGGGTTGGCCGAATGTCTTTACGGCACTTCCGGTCGTCAAGGACGTGCTTGAAAAGCGACCCGACTGACACGCTCCCCTGCACTGCGGCAACCGATTGACAACCTTGGCGGGTAGACGAATGGCAACGTGGTCTGAAGATGAAATCAAAGCGATCGCGGTGAGCGACGACCTGCATGTCTCGCCGTTTCGCGACGACGGCGTCACCTGTGGAACCCCAACATGGGTCTGGTCGGTTGTCGTCGATGGCGACCTCTACGTGCGCGCGTACAACGGCCACGCCTCCCGCTGGTATCAGGCTGCAATGCGGCAACGGGGCGGCCGGATCAGCGTCGCCGGAATGACGCGGGACGTGAGCTTCGAGCCTGCCGTGGATCAACTCAATGAACGTATCGACGCTGCTTACCGAGCGAAATACCGCACCAGCACCTATCTGAATTCGATGACAGGCACACGGTCACGCGCCGCGACCGTCAAAATCTTGCCGCGCGCCTGAACGCCGGAAACCCTGTCGAATCAATGCGAGAGAAACCGGATGCCTGAAAAGCTCGATGGCGCCACGCGTCTTTTCCCAATCATCGGCGACCCGATCAGGTTCGTGAAATCGCCGCAGCAATTGACCCGTGGTTTCGAGGCACGAGACTACAACGGTCTATGCGTGCCCATGCAGGTAGCGAAAGCCGATCTTGAGCCTGTCATGCAGGCGCTCACGCTGACAGGGAACGTCGACGGACTGCTGGTCACGATGCCGCACAAAGTAGCGGCATTCGCCTGGTGTACCACCAGTTCCGATACCGCCCGATTGCTTGGTTGCGTCAGTGTCATGCGTCGCAATGCGGACGGTACATGGCACGGCGATATGCTCGACGGCCTCGCGTTCGTGAAAGCGCAAACGGATTGCGGTGCGCAGGTGAAGGACGGTCGCGCGTTGCTGGTCGGAGCCGGTGCCGCAGGCAGCGCAATCGCCATCGCGTTGCTCGACGCCGGAGTACGCGAACTGATCATTCGCGATGCAGACGAATCTCGCGCAACGCATCTGAAAGCGCTGGTCTCCGATCTGGATCAGGGCCGTGTGCGGGTCGGACCGGCGAATCCTGCTGGATGCACTCTGGTATTCAACGCGACTCCAATGGGTTTCACCGAAGCCGATCCGCTTCCAGTTTCTGCCGACCTGCTGGATTCATCCATGTTCGTGGGTGACGTGATTGCCGGGCACGGCGTGACGCCGCTGTTGAAGGCAGCTCAGTCAGCAGGTTGCAAGACCGCGAGCGGCGTCGAGATGGTCAGGGCGGTCCAGGAAATGATGCTTGATTTTCTGCTGGGCGAGAATACCGCGCGCAGCGGGTAGCAGACCGCTTCGCGTCAAGCCCCGATCGCTAAAGTTCGACGACGTGTACACCGTCCGGGTGGCTATCGGTCGTTATATCGCACCGTCCCGGGCCATCGGAGACGGTCACACCGACTGTGCTGACAGCACCCTCAACCTTCAGGAGTATTGATATGAATCCCACTTACGATTTCAAAGGCCAGGTCGCGCTTGTTACGGGCGCCAGCTCGGGGATGGGGCTGGAAACCGCAAAAGCGTTCGCCGAAGCAGGCGCTGCCGTTGCGCTGGTGGACCGGAATGCCGAGACGCTCAATGCGGCTACCGAGATGTTGACCGCCGCCGGGCATCGGGCCATTGGCATTGTCTGCGACGTATCCGATGAAACGCAGGCCAGGGCGGCAGTTGAACGCACCGTCGCCGAGTTCGGTCGCCTCGACATGGCCTACAACAACGCCGGAATCCTGGGGCCGATGTGCGAAATGTCCGCCGAGTCCGCCGACGGCTATGACGAGGTTCAGGCTGTGAATCTGCGCGGCATCTGGACTTTCATGAAGCACGAACTGCTGCAGATGAAGAAACAGGACAGCGGCGCGATCGTGAACTGCTCGTCGCTCGGTGGCCTTGTCGGACTGCCCGGCCGCGCGGCTTACCATGCCAGCAAACACGGCGTGATTGGCCTCACCAAGAGTGCTGCCCTGGACGTCGCCGCGCACGGCATACGGGTGAACGCGATCTGCCCAGGCTGCATCGACACCCCGATGGGCGAGGAGATTGATCCGGAAGCGATGAGAGTGTTCCTCAAAGATCAGCCAATTGGTCGAATGGGCAAGCCCGAGGAAGTCGCAGCAGCAGTGCTGTGGTTATGCAGTCCCGGTGCCAGGCTGATCGTTGGTGTCGCGTTGCCGGTAGATGGAGGCTTCGTCGCGCACTGAGCTGATTTGGATTGAGTAATCGCACGGCTCCGATCCCCTCTGCTGGTGGACCGAGCCGTGGCCTGGGAGCCCCTGAGGGGAACCGGTTTGCCAGACCGGAAGGAGAATTGCATGTCTGATGCTTTTGGTGGGAAAGTGGCGCTGGTCACCGGCGCTGGTGGTGGAATCGGTCTGGCGACAGCCAAAGCTTTTGCAGAGGCCGGCGCATCCGTCATCCTTGTCGACCGGAATGAGGAGCTGATCGGCATCGCAACCGATGACCTGCGCTCGGCCGGACACAATGTGTGCGGACTGACATGTGACGTCTCCGATGCGTCACAGGTCAAGGCAACGTTCGAGCCGGCCATCAAAACGTACGGCCGACTCGATGCGGCCTTCAATAACGCGGGCGTGAATTGCGACGCCGTTCCCTTGCTCGACACCAGCGATGACGAGTACGAACGCATCATGGGCGTCAACCTGCGCGGAGTCTGGAACTGCATGAAATGCGAACTCGCACACATGGTGCCCCAAGGCTACGGGACCATCGTCAGTTGTTCGTCGATTGGCGGCCTCGTAGGTAGCCCAGGGAGATCGGCCTATAGTGCCAGCAAGCATGCGGTGATCGGGCTCACTAAAAGCGCCGCCCATGAATATGCAGCCCAGGGTATTCGCATCAATGCGATTTGCCCTGGCATCTTCAAGACGCCGATGTGTGAAGAGGTCACCCATCACTATGATCCGGAGATTGTTGGGAAAATGTTGACGCGTGCACCGATCGGACGTTTCGGTGAGCCGGAAGAAATCGCGGGCGCAGTGCTCTGGCTTTGCGGACCCACATCGACATATATGATCGGACACGCGCTAACGGTAGATGGTGGTTTTCTCTCAAGGTAAGAGAGGCAGACGTCCGCTCACTTTTCCATAGCGGCCACACGCTTACTCTTGTTGCGATGGCCGAGATGGGTCCGCCATGAGACGCTGGCGAAAGATGCCCTATTTTTTTACCCAACACTGTAGGCGCTCAACTTTATCCGCAAACTGCAAATCTGCCCGGCGAGCGTGTGATCGTCAAACACCACATGAATCCGTTCCGCGAGACCGACTTGCAGCGGATTCTTGAGGCCCATGGGATCGAGAGAGTCGTCGTCGTTGGAAATATGAGTCACATGTGCATTGACGCGGTCACTCGCGCTTCGGTGGACTTCGGTTACAGAACGACGGTGATTTACGATGCCTGCGCCACACACGACCTTGAATTCAATGGGGTGCGTGTGCCCGCGCCGCAAGTGCATGCGGCATTTATGGCTGCATTGAGTTTCGGTTATGCGGAGACTGTTTCTGCAGCGGATTTTTTGGCGGCTAACCGGCAACGTCCGGCTTGATTTTGCGACCGCAGTCAGGGTGTCGTCGCTTCTTCAAGCTTTGCCAGGCTCGCGTTGGAATGTGGCTGACGGTATTGATGACGGTATTCAGCAGAAGTCATATTCGGATGCTCGATGATCGCGATGTTGGAACGAAAGCGCGCGTTGAATCCTCCGATGCAATCTGTCCAAAGCTGACAACTGCCGACCGCATTTTTCGGTACCGCTGGCGGTATCGTCACTACCAGATCGGCCGGAGGGCCTGTAAACACAAGGGTCCCGTCACCGATTGACAATCGCGTGGGCATACTTGAGTGTGGGACCATGCCGGTCCGCAAGGACGTTGACCGGCGCTGCCATTTACACCATTTTCTGGTCTGTCTGCGCTGCCTATTTCGCAGTATGGGTAGGATGATGGGTAGGGCGTAGCCTCAGGATGTGGGAGCCAAACCTGGCGCGGCTTTGCGGACAAATGTTGGAGTCCCTGATCGATCCTATCCTTGCACGGCGCGAACAGCAGCGCCGACAGTTGCTCGATATATCGCCGGACGCCAACGTGACGTTTCGTGAAGCAACTG
>NZ_JBNDMK010000039.1:0-40219 GCF_050436545.1 Paraburkholderia sp. GAS41 | reverse complement strand
CGAAAGCTGGGCGAGAGCGCCGCAACCTGGGATCCGAAAACGTTACCGGTACCACCCAGTCCGTGCACGAAAACGACCGGCGTACCTGTCCCTACATCGTCATATTTGAGATTCATATGTCCTTCCAGAATGGGTTTTGTGAATAGAAGTCACGCGCTGCGTTGGGCGCACCGCTTTTCTGCCAAATGCGTCCTCATCGTTCCGGCGAAGTCGCAAAGACCAGCCTCTGCAACGGCGTCGGAAACGTAGTGGCGGGCGCGTCGCCCGAAATTGTCTGCCGGCTTCGGGACGCAGTATTGATCACACGCTGACAGCTCGGTCTTTCTTCGATTTCGTCATACACTGACAATCGCGCCGCAACGCCGTGTGAATGGTCTTTCGGGCGGCTGCGGCACATCGCGCCGGTCTTCGACCGGCCGTGCCTGCTTATATTCCGACTGACGACTGACATTGCTCTGGACTCTCGTGTGCGATGAGCATGACGCTGTCTCCTGGCTTTAACTTTTCGAGGAGGAAACTGTCCCAGTTTGTCTGAACCTGCTTTTAAACAACCTGACACCGTTAATCCTGGGAACCAATTCTAGGACTGTGCCCAATCGCATGCTTATCGGATTGTCCAGTCCCGTATCTGGTAATCCAGTTCACTGTCTCAACTCCACTGGAAGTCCCGAATATTTCACATGCTTGATGAACCCATCGGCGCCCCGTTATCGGACAGTCTATTTTTTGGCATCTACGTGTGCGATTCAGGCACGTGACTAATACCTGGCTCTTCTGACGCATGCTAGGCTCCATTAACGCTAGTGAACCTTTCCGCAAACCGATTGAAAAATTGGTTTGCAGCGGGCCATGTGCCTTATAATTGAACAAAACGCGAAAGGAATGACAACTATGGTGAAGGTCCGATATGGAAGACTTTGAAGCTGTCGCAGCCGCGTTGTCGCAGCGCATCGCGGACGGTGCCTTTCTTCCGGAGGGGCGCTTACCTACTGAGCGAGAACTCGCTGTTGAGTATAGAATCCCGCGAAGCGGTGTTCGAAAGGCGCTGGCCAATATTGAGCGCGAAGGTATGATCGTCCGCAGTGTAGGACGGGGAACCTTTGTTGCCGGCAGTTTGCCGCCCCGCTTCGAGCAAGAGGATCTTTCCGACATCAGCCCGGCCGACTTGAACCTGGCTCGCCTTCTACTTGAACCTGGTGTAGCAGAACACGCAGCGCTTCACGCAACAGCGGCCGATCTTGCGGCAATTGAGAAATGCATGCTCGAGTGCGAGAACGCTAAAGATGTCAAGTCGGTCGATTTTTGGGATGCGAACCTGCACATGGCGATTGCGAAAGCAACTCATAGCAGTTTCATAGCTCTGACGTTCAAGGCGCTGCATCAGGTCAGGCAGTCACCGTCCTGGAGTCAGGTCAAGTACTTCGCAGTTACACCCGAGCGATTTGAGGTCACAGTTGCGGCGCATCGCGCGATTGTGACCAGCATTATTCGAAGGGACGCTGCGGCAGCTCGTCGTGCAATGGAAGCCCATATCGAGCAGATAGGCAAATACATCGCTAATCGGGACTAGCGTCACAGAGCACATCCACGCAATCAGGTCTGGCGCATGCATTAGCGCCAGCGGCCACGCCTCTGCCGCCAAGCGTGCCGGATTGCGTGAGATGTTCCTCATCCGTTCTGGCATGATTGCTTCCTGCGGCTGCCTCCATACTTCACTGTTCCGACAGCAATCCTCAGGCGTACTGCCTCCCAGCGGCAGAGTCGCCTCGGCCCCGCGGGGCTGTACTGCCTTATAACTGGCCGATTCCTAATCGAAAAAAGTATCGTTCCAGATTTCTTGGTCAAATGACGGGGTGTGTGAATCCATCCAGTCATACCGACTACCGTCGGAGAGCCATGCCCAATTTTGTGTCGACCTGGGCGATTGCGCTACAGCGTCACTACTCGAATCTTCCAATCCTTCCGGATCTGTATTCGGACCGATCTGGTCGGTATTTGCGTTTTCAACCGTCAAGCCGGTTTTTTCGCGACATTTCATTACTTTATACTCCTATTAAAGCTTCCGATATGGGCGACCAATCTGAAGTTGTCGCCCCCTTTCCGTTTCGGATGCGCGTAGCGACTGCACCAATGCAACAGGGGCCCGCTCACCTCGTATTTCTGCTACTTCCATTCCTTCCTGAGTGCCACCGCATACAAGCGTCAAGTTCGGTTCTCTATCCATCGGCTTTTTTGACAGCTTTACGCCAAGCTGAAATGTCAGCAGTTTCAATACTGATCCGATCAAATTTCTGGGATGGTATCGCTCGACACCGGCCAGCAGCTATCGTCAGAAAGTACTGTGCGTTGATTCTAGGTGAACGTAGGAATCTAGGCTTATCGGAGCGTCCCGTCGCGTATCTGGAAATCCAACTCAGCGTTCACGCTGCTCAAGAGGCCCCGGTGCTCCACGCTCTTCTATTGTCTTAGTCGCAATTGCTCTTTGCGAAATACGTTTCACGGAACTTAATAACGTTTAACATGAGCATGAAAGCCCCTCACTTTAATTAGCAATGCAAACTATCAAAAATACACATAGTCATACGTTCCGGTCTCGCAACGGATAGGACTTTTGCGGTACACAGAACGACGCAAACTGTCGTCTTTTTTATCAGAAAGCCCTGACCCGCCGCTTCCAGTCGAGTCGATGGGCGAACTCCCGACCGGTGCAACCGTTCCGTGATCGACTTGTGCTCGTCTCTCACTCATAACGCGAATTCAGTTCTGGTTTTTATAAGGAAATCTAATCATACACCGAGTCGATCATCTCATCTCCCGTGCACGATCGACCCAGAGGCGAGCCCGGCTGATTATATGATCCAACGAAGGGCAAAGACCTACGCGTTCTCGAATGCCATGCAGTGGCGTCATTTTTGATATGCCATTGAGGTAGTTCTAATCCTTCACGTGAACGCCCAGGATGGAAACAGCGCGAAATTTTGACGGCATTCCCAGTACGATTTGCGGAGAGCCAGAAGCATAGCTTACCTGTTGAGGATTCGATAGATCGCACAAGCATCACAGCACTTCCGGCCAACCCACACCCTTCTGCTTCTGATAACCACCATGTCACTTCGCCCGGCTCCTCTATTCGACGCGGTCAGCATCGTGGATCTTATCAATCGGGGTCAGTTGTATGCTGTCTTCCAACCGATCGTGGATTTCAACGACGGGACAATTCTTGGTTACGAAGGGTTGATTAGAGGACCAGCGGGTTCACCGCTTGAGAGCCCATTCAACCTCTTCGCCCAGGCACACGCTGAAGCTTGCGTGATCGAACTCGAGCAGGCAGCGGCGCGCAGCTGCGTTGAAACGTTTGAGAGGCTAGCGTGCAGGGGCAAGCTCTTCCTCAACTTTAGCGCGGATGCGCTACTTCAATTCGCTGAGACCAGCGACGACGTACTCACGTTGCTGCACCAGTCTGGCATCAGCCCTGAGCGGGTCGTGATCGAGCTGACAGAACAAAGCACAATTCCCGACGTCGACAGGTTTTTGATGGTGCTTGCAACTTTACGAACCGCTGGTGCGCAATTCGCACTCGACGACTACGGGACTGCCAACGCCAATATGAATCTGTGGGTACTATTGCAACCGGACGTCGTGAAAATCGACCGATTCTTTATTCAAAACATCGCGAAAGATCCTTTGAAGTTCCACGCTGTTCGTGCCATGCAGCACTTCGCACACGCAAGTGGCGCTCAACTGGTTGCCGAGGGAATAGAAAACGAAGCAGACCTGATCGTCGTACGCGATTTAGGGATTGGTTACGCGCAGGGTTATTTCTTCGACCACCCGAAGGCTCAGCCGGCGCCGACGGTGACAGAAGCAGCCCGCCTGGCGATTCGCGCGGGCCAGATCGCGGTCTTTCCTGAAGCCAGCCGCACGGCGAAAGCGTCGCCCTCGAGCGGCGTGGAGTCTGCAAGACCGCTCGTACAAACTGCCTTCCCCCGTGACGCCACCAACAACGAAGTGGCAATCCACTCCCACTACGACTGAGTTTGCGCTCGCGTCCCGTGGACTTTGATATATCACGCTCATGCCGAATCCACCTGTGCGCCCCTGCAATCCTAGGTCCAGCAAGACAGACGAATTGTCCAGTCGTGCCCAGCCAACGAACCCTGTCGGTAATGCTTATTCATGCCATTTTGGCATTACTGACATGCCCCTATGTCAGTCACAATTGGCGAGAGAATAAACAAAACGATGTCGATCCCGTCTGCGGTTTGACGAGGTCGCTGGCAGCCGTTTCGTGTCTAAGTCTCTTGCCGGCCCCGCTGGGGCGTTGAACGTGACACCGTCTAAATCTGGTCGATATAGGAAACACCATGGTCAAAGCAGTTCGTTTCGATAAAACAGGCGGCCCCGAGGTGATGAAGTGGGTCGACGTCGAGGTCGGCGAGCCGGGTAACGGCGAGATCCGCATCAGGCAGCATGCAGTCGGCCTCAATTACATCGACGTGTATTTCCGCACCGGTTCGTATCCGTTGCCGCTTCCGGGCGGTCTTGGCATGGAAGCAGCTGGCGAGGTCACGGAGGTCGGCGCCGGCGTGACCGAACTGAAGCCGGGCGACCGCGTCGCCTATGTGGGTCGCCCGCCGGGCGCCTACGCTCAGGAACGGGTACTACCAGCGGCTCAGGTCGTCAAGCTGCCGGACGCACTGAGCTACGAGCAGGCCGCTTCAGTGATGCTGCAAGGGCTCACCGCGCAATATCTGTTGCGACGCACTTATCCGGTGAAGGCCGGCGACACGATCCTGATCCAAGCGGCTGCAGGTGGCGTTGGCCTCCTGGTGTCTCAATGGGCGAAGGCTTTGGGCGCTACCGTGATCGGCACAGTGGGTTCAGACGAGAAGGCGGAAATCGCCAAGGCACATGGCTGTGATCATGCCATTGTCTATACGCGCGAGAACTTCACCAAACGCGTGCGCGAGATTACCAACGGCGCAGGCGTGCCGGTTGTCTACGATTCAATCGGCAAAGATACGTTTGCGGGCTCGCTCGACTGTCTGGCACCGTTCGGTCTGTTCGTTAGCTTCGGCAACGCATCGGGTCCGCTGCCGCTGATCGATTCCTCCGAACTGGTTGGGCGTGGCTCGCTCTTCTTCACCCGTCCGACCTTATTTACCCACATCGCCAAGCGCAGCGACTACGAAGCAATGTCGACGGAACTGTTTGACGCTTTGGTGTCAGGCAAGATCAAGACGAGCATCAATCAGCGCTATCAGTTATCTGAAGTTGCGAAAGCGCACATCGAACTCGAAAGCCGCCGCACCACCGGTTCGACGGTTCTCTTGCCGTAAGCGCGCCAGAAGAGCCGCAAAGCGGCAATCATCAGACCGTTCCGATGGGCGCGGAACGGTCTCTTTCACGAAAACACTTTTAGATTTGCTCGAGCATTCTCGAGGAGGGTGTCACGCGGATCGGCATAACGGGCTATTGGTCGCTAGTACCTTCGTCAGAACTTCACGACATGCCCTGGTTTATCTTTGACACCACATTGGCCGCGAACCCACCGCCCATAGCGCGCAATCAACAAGTTCCCGCGCCGAACAAGGGACAGGGTCATCTTTGATCTGCGCGATAAAAAACGGGCGGTCAATTACGACCGCCCGTATAAAAGCCCGTTGAAAGAAAAACATCGGGCCGCGCGGATAGGTCGGCGCGCCCACCGCGTCGACCGATAATCGCAGTTTACAGCGCCTGCTAACGATATTGATATCAACGCGTATCGAAATTTACCCTCCTCCTTTCATCGAACACAATGTTAAGCCGAGCTGGCCGACGTGCAGAACTTTCGGCTGGCGACGCGCTGCCTGTATCGACGATCGCAATCATCCACCGTCCGCTTGCTCAAGCGCAGCATTGATGTTCCCTGCTTTCCCATGCTCACTGCGCTCGCGCGCGTAGTAGAGGGAGGTGGCCGTGCCGCTCGACCATTGTCCCCAACGCCAACTCAGGCCGAGAGTCAGCCGGGTTCGTCGTGTCCCGACAAATCAGTATCCGATACCTGCTTTTGTCATCGTACAGATCGAGGTGCAATGGTATTCAAATCGAGCTTTTACGTTTCCTCACGCGGCGCGCGTGCTTACCGCGGTGACTATGCGTCCCATGCAAATGACCCACAGCAGTCCCAGGGTAATGCCTATCAACGCAACTGGATTCCGTGATAAACGACGAGACGATCCGTTAAGCCGAAGATCAAATCTACGCCTACAGTGATTCTCATGATTCGCACGGTTCTTTTAATAAACATAAGACAATTGGCGCCGGAAATTTACATATTCTCACTCGAGCACGCCGACGCGGGTGACCAGCTGAATCGATTCACAACATTCACAAGTAATCGGTTTCATCGCCACGTCAATTCGGCATCCTTATCTTAAATTTGATTTACGCTTCAATCCGATGCGATGTTGAAGGAGAAAGCAATGAGCACGATGAACAGCCCTTTGCGTGTGCTGGTCGCGAGATGGCTTGGCTCGGATCCGACAACACCGACCCGGGTGATCCGGTTCGGCTACGTACGTCCAAATCGGTACCGGTATGTGTGCGTTGAGACACAACGGCCTGCGGGCCCGTTGACAATTTACTTTTTCCTTCACAAGGATGGTGTGTGGAGCGTTTATCCCCCGGAGGCTGAGCGTCCGGCGATGAGTTTCTCATAGCGTCAGCATAGCTAACGCTTTCTGAACGCACCACTCCCGGAGTTGCTCCGAGCATCGAAATAAAAGACCATGACGTGCTAATTGGCAGCGTCAAGCGCAGCACTTTTGGTTGAGTGAAGGACGTCACTTACGCTATGACGAGCGTGCCCGTTTAACGATGTCGACGGCGATCGATACAAGTGAGTTGAATGCACTTCCGAAGCGATGTGTCGATCGCGAAACGCCCGTAAAGATAATACGATGGAGAACTTCTCGATAAACTGGATGTAAGCTGCACGCATTCGCGAATTACAGGTACACCGAACTGCGCTCTCTCACAATTCGCCAACCCCTGAAATCCCGAGACGTTCTGGCCTAAAACGCGCAACTGGGCTATCAGACCACGCAGCGTCTTTTCAACACTCCAATGAAACCGCGGGCCCACGCGCGCCAGGACGCGCCTAGCCGATCTGCAACAAAGATACCTGGCTTTCCAAAACGGTCTGTAGTTCGTTGCAGTCAGGTCGCGTCCCCCAGTTTCGGGCCCCAACCACCGATGCGATGGCAATCCACGAATTGGGTGGAAGCCACTTCCGAATTACAGTCTCTCCCTGAAGAATTCGCAGACGTCCAGTCTGCTCGCAATAATCGGCGCGAAGTTCTGTGCCGTCCAATTGGACAGCAATGAGAGGGGGACGCATTCGCTTCATCGATGTCTCCTTGCAACAAAAATTGAGAGGCCCTTAAATCATCTTTTACTCTGCACCACGACGCGACTGCCTTTTGCAAGTGTCGCGATACGTTTAGTTTCACAGGACTGTCCTCAAAATTTAACGGCCGTATCCTGAAGTCACCTATCCTGGAGAAATTGGGCTCGACGCTTTCTACTGGTTCAAATATCCGGTCAACGAAGGACGAATAGTTTCGTTCGATTGCTTCAGTAAGTTCACGCGAGGCAATCCTGTAGATGGATAGTAGAGGCATCTCAGGGTTCTTTCTTATCGGAACGTCCCGTCGTGTATCCGTGAATCCAGCTTCGTATTTAGTCCCTCAATTCCTCTGCGTTTCATGCCATCTCCCGGCACTCCTATGCGCTGCTGCCGGGTCTCCTGGCTTCCACCAAACGAACTTGGTAAAGCCACTACGTTCACAAACTTATATCATTCGTTATCCTACTAATTTTGCGCATCCACTCTATAGCGTGGTCTGAACCACACTAGGACGTGACGCCTTCATACTTGCAAGAGTACGAACGTTCGCTCGGCACTGACAGAGAACGGCTGGACTCACCATCGCAGAGCTCGCGTCGAATGGGGTCACGGTTACGGTCCAATCCTGACGGGTAAGCACAATGACCTGATCCAGGCCGTCCTTCTCCGTTTGAAGAAGCACTCCGCACCCCATACGCGAGCGCCCATCCCAGAAATCCTAAACGTTGATGGTTCGTGTGCAGACACGGTCCTCGATGTACCGGTCTCTCCTATAAACAGGTCTTGACATATGCCAAGCCGCCACCGGTTTCGACGAGGGAAAGTGCGTTATCAGAAGCGCCGCTGGACAAAAGCATACACATGGAACTCCGGGAAATTCCTCATGACGGAGCTGGACGATCCGATACGCTGCAAGACGATTCGATAAGTCTGAAATCGAACACATCCTTACACTTGCTTCACATGAGCAGTCGGCGAAAGCACAGGAGCAGCCGGTATGCGTTGTCTGAATGATCTAGAACCGAAGTGCGTGTTCTTTCCTTGAGTCGATGAGACCACGCCATGCTCCCCCCGCATTAGAACGTAATACAACTCGAGTTTGTCAGACAGGGTAGGTATGAACGGAGTCAGCTTTGGTCCTCGGCGAGTGGTCCACAACGCGGCAATGACTGACGGTTAAATTTTAAACACGGAGACAAGACGGTGAATACGCTCAAAATCAGTATATTTTCATTAGTTATACTAATTTTTTCAACTACGGCTGCGCAGCGAGCGTCAGCGCAGGTCGGTGATCTGAAGGATCCACAATACAAGCCGACCTCCACACAACTGACCAAGCCTGGTGCATTCAAGAAGAAGCCTCCCTACAACATTGTCTTGGCCATGCCTGGTCTTTTTACGACGTGGTTAATCCAGGAAACCGAAGAGGTGCGTCATGAAGCAACGTTGCATCCCGAAATCGGGAAGCTAACGGTGATATCGAGCGATTCGAATGCCGCCAGACAGGCTGCTGATCTCGAAGATCAAATAACGAAGGGGGTCGACGCCATCGTGGTGTCTCCGGTCTCCTCGACAGCCATTAACGCACAGATTGCCAAGGCGGCCGCGAAGGGTATTCCAGTCGTTACGTTCACGGCCACAGCCAGTTCAGACCAGGTCGCAGTAGCGGTGTTATCCGGTGGGGCTCCAGAAGGGAAGATCATGGCCGACTGGCTGGCAAAGCAGTTGGGCGGAAAAGGCAGCATTTGGGCGTTTCGTGGCATCGCCGGCAACACAGAAGACACGGATCGTTACGCCGGACTTGCTGAGTCGTTGAAAGTAACCAAATTGCCGGTTTCTGCTGAAGTCTATGCCGACTGGAACTATGCCAAGGGCAAACAGGCGTGTGAAAGCCTACTTCTTTCGGGAAAGCCAGTCGACGGCATCTGGGCCTCTGGAGGCGAGATGTCACGCGGTTGTCTTGAAGTCTTCCAGGAAGTCGGCAAACCTCCTGTTCCTGTGACCGGTGAGGGAAACAATGGGTTTCTCAGAGCTGCACAGAAGTCAGGGGGGCCGTTCGTAGCATATATCTACCCACCGTCCCTGGGACCGGTCGCACTTCGCGCGGCACTGTTGCTCCTTGAGGGTGATCAGATGTACCGAAGCTACTGGAGCGACGGAGGAGAAGTCATCACCCGGGAAAACCTGACCAAGTATTACCGTCCTGATCTGAACGACTCGTACTGGGTAGGTTCATTGCTTCCAGACGCGACGCTTAAGCACCTCTATCAGAACAAGTAGTCGTCGACCCGATGGCGTCCCTCGCCATGTGCATTTTGTTTCCGACGAATGGAGTTAAACATGCTGCATCAGTCTGAGAAAACCTCGTGTCGGAAGGCAGGGGCGCCCCTTATCGAAGGCATCGGAATTTCCATGAGTTTTGGAAATACGCGCGCGGTTTCCGGTGTCTCGATCGCTGGTCACGCAGGTTCTGTCCATGCCGTGACCGGTGAAAACGGGGCAGGCAAGTCGACCTTCATGAAGATTCTCGCTGGGGTATATCGACCGGATGCCGGTGAGTTGCGTATGCGAGGCGAAACCATAGCACTGCGCAATCCACGTAGTGCCCGAGAGCATGGCATCTCCACGGTATTCCAGGAATTCACTCTGCTGCCGAATCTGACTGTCGCTGAAAACATGTTTATTGGACGCGAGCCTGGAGGGCGTGGATGGATCGACAGGAAGCAGATGAATGAACGTGCGAGTCAAACTTTGACGTCCCTCGGTGTAAATATTGAACCCGGGACACTCGCAGGTAGCCTCTCCGTTAGCGAGCAGCAAGTGGTGGAAATCGCCAAGGGCATCACAACGGATGCCTCCGTGTTCATCTTTGACGAGCCCACGGCGGCGCTGAATGGTCCCGAAGTTAAAAAGTTCGAGTTGCTTATCAAAGATCTGCAATCAAAAGGCAAGTCCATCTTCTACATTAGCCACCGTCTCGATGAGATTTTTCGGTTATGCGATACCGTGACTGTACTGAAGGATGGGCAGCACGTTCTTACCACGCCTTGCAGCGAGCTGGATGAACACACACTCGTCACGCTGATGGTCGGTCGCCCGATCGAAGACCTCTTTCCACACAAATCATCGGGACAGGGACCAAGGGCATTGCGATGTGAGCAACTGAATTCCGATACAGGAAGCGGCAAAGTGCATTTGAATCTGAACCGACGAGAGATTGTCGGACTCGCCGGACTGGAGGGACAAGGGCAGCGAGACATCATCCGAGCCGTGGCAGGGCTCAGACTAACTCCGAATGCCACGATAGAGAAATTCGACAGCACGGGCAAAGCCCGTCTGGTCGACGCCAATGCCGGTGTGTCGCAGCGCCTCGCCCACGGAATAGCCTTCGTACCCGGCGACCGCAAAGCGGAAGGCCTGTACCTGGATCTCTCCGTTACGGAAAACGTCGCTATTGGCACCTATCGGGACAGTGCACTACACGAACACGCTTCGGGCCAGTCCTCGCTAGTGGAAGACGTCATTGCGCGGATCGGCCTCAGGGTAAAGCATCCAAAGCAGCCCGTCATAACCCTTTCCGGCGGGAATCAGCAAAAGGCTCTACTCGCACGAGCGCTCATCTCCGACATTGACATCCTGCTTGTCGAGGAGCCGACCCGAGGCGTAGACGTAGGCGCCAAAGCAGATATCTATCGGCTTCTACGCAAATTTGCCGACGATGGCGGAGCGGTGCTTGTCAGCTCCAGCGAACTGACAGAACTCATCGGGTTGTGTGACCGCATTCTCGTCGTGCGGGAAGGAACCATCGTCGCAGAAATTGATAGCGCACAGGCTTCAGAAGAGACTGTCATGTCGTACGCGCTTGGTGTGTCAAAACGGCAATCACCGGAGAAGACGCAATGAACCCGTTCAGTCCCAACTCCCGCTCCGGCCTTAAACCCTACGTTGTGTCGATGCCAATCGCGCTTATTGTTGGGCTTTCCTTTGCCGCCACCGATTTCTTGAATCGTGGCAACCTTTCTAACCTCTCGGCCCAGATCGCTCCGCTTGCAATCGCAACATTGGGACAGTTGCTCGTCGCCCTGGTCGGCGGAATCGACTTGTCCGTTGGTTCCGTCATCAGCCTGACTACCTGCGTCATCTCCGCTTCTGACGGGTCAACCGCGGGTATCACACTGGCTCTCTTATTAGGTTGCGTCGTGGGCATCGCCAACGGACTTGCGGTCTCTGTCGCCCGTATGCACCCGATTATCGCTACACTCAGCGCCATGACTTTTGTCCAGGGACTGGCGCTGTACTGGCTCCCTACAGCCGGAGGGCTTGCTCCTCCCTCTTTACCGACCTTCATAAACTCGACCGTCGCCGGCCTACCAGTCAGCATGTTGCTGCTGCTAGGCTGCCTGCTGGCCGTAGGGTGGCTCCTCGCCCGAACGCGCTTTGGTCTACGCCTCTATGCAGTCGGCGCACATCCACGCAATGCGTCGCTTAACGGCGTAACGGATCGCCAGATCATCGTTGCAGCGTATGCCGCCTGTGGTCTGCTCGCCGCGTGCGCCGGCATCGTGCTCACGGGTCGAATTGGCTCTGGCGACCCCGTCATTGGAGCACAGTTCGCGCTCGCAACGATTACAGCAGTCGCGCTTGGCGGAGTCCAATTCTCGGGTGGGATCGGCAGTGCTGTCGGAGCATTTTGCGGCGTGCTCACCTTGGGCCTGATGCGAAATGGAATGAACCTGGTTGGGATCGACGCATTCCTGCAGTCTGCCGCCACTGGGGTGCTTTTGCTTATTGCTATCAGCTTCCAGCGTCGCACGATCATAGGGTTTTAATACCATGCCAACAATCACAGTCACGCAACCGCCTCATCCCCAACGCGCCGCTCACAGGCTCTATGGTTTTCTCGCCGATCAACCACCATCCTGGTACGGACTCGGAATACTTCTGCTCGTTGCTTGGGTAACGCGCCCTGCCCTGCTCTCTCCGCTGCTGCTGCTTGCAATCCTGAAGCAGGGTGCAATCCTGGGTGTCGTCACAATTGGACAGTCTCTGGTGGTCCGGAGCCGTTCCATCGACCTTTCTATTAGTGGCATCGTCGTAGTCGTCATCTGGATAGTCACAAGCGGAGCTATCCCCCTGCCGGTCCCTGCGCTGGTAGTCTTGGCGCTGCTCGCGGGAGCACTCATCGGAGCCGTCAACGGTCTGATCATCACTCGCCTCCGGGCGTCCGCAGTAATTGTGACCCTCGCGATGGCAATCGTACTAACAGGCGCCGTTATTGCAGCGAGCCAATATCATCAGCCCGGCGAAACACCCGACCTTTTACGGATCGTGGGTTCGGGTCGCATTGGGTCATTTCCGATCGCGGCGATTGTGTGGGTCGCAGTGCTTATCCCATTCGCGCTTAGCGTGCGCATGTGCGTCTTCGGTCGCTATCTCGACGCGGTCGGATCAAATCCGACCGCTGCGGTCGTGTCCGGCATACCAAGCCTTCGCGTCATATCGATTACCCATATCTTCTCTGGACTCACTGCTGCGCTGGCCGGTCTCTTGCTCGTTGGGTCGGTGTCCGTAGGTAACACGAACATCGGTCAGGATCTGGTGCTCAACTCGCTGGCGGCAGTCATTCTCGGCGGGGTGAGTTTCGGTAACGGTAAGGGACGCATGCTCGGGCCGGCCGTCGGTGCTTTCATGCTTACTTACCTTTTTAGCTTGTTAATCGGTTTTGGACTCGGCGCCGCGGGTCAAGCCATGGTCCAAGGCGCAATTATCGCGCTAGCCGCTCTTGTCTTCACATTTCGAAACCGGTGAGACCTTGCCTCGCCGAAACGGATCCAGATCGCCCGATATCCACTTTGGCACGCCCGTAAGGATCTCAATCGCGACTCCTGCCTTCGAGATTGACCAGATAACGTGTTGGTACCTCAGTTCGAGGACCCTCCGCGTGCATACAAACAAGAAGTTCGATACGCAGAAGACGTGGCCGCTGCTGCGGCCTCATTACAAGGAGACAGTAGTGAAAAGAACCACTCTCGCGGCGCTGCCGCTCGCGCTCGCGATGACCGGCGCTCATGCTCAGAGTTCGGTCACGCTCTACGGCGTAGTCGACCTCGGTGTCGATTACGCGAACAACGTCGTCAGCGGCTCGAAGGGGAACATCGTGCCCGGCAGCGGAGGCAAACTCACGCAGATGCAAAGCGGCGTGCCCCTCGGTAGCCGCTGGGGCCTTCTCGGCGTGGAAGACCTTGGCGGCGGCAATCAAGCAATCTTCCGGCTCGAAAGCGGCTTCAACGCTGCGACAGGTGGCGCGGGCGGTGGCCTGGCGTTTTCCCGCAATGCTTATGTTGGCATCAAGTCAAATCAATACGGCCAGCTAACGTTTGGTAAGCAATGGGACGCATCCATCGACATCCTCGAACCGTTCACGCTGAACGGTCAATACGGTGGCTGGTACTTCGCCCACCCGAACGACATGGACAACCTCGACAACGGATTCTCTATTAACAACGCGGTCAAGTACGTGAGCCCAAATCTCGCAGGGTTCACATTTGAGGGACACTACTCGTTTGGGGGTGTGGCTGGCCAGTTCTCCGATAACTCGACTTACAGTGCAGCTGTGGGTTACTCGCATGGCGCGTTCAGTGCGGGCGTCAGCTACCTTCACGTCAACGATCCGATCACGGCGGTCGCCGGATACGGCAGCGGCGGAGGCTACGTCAACACGATCTACGGCGACGCGCTCGCAAACGCACGCTACCAGGGCGTTTTATCCGCCGGCGCCGCCTACGTGCTTGGCCCGCTCAAGTTGGGGGCCGACTATTCGAACGTCAATTTCGCCGCAGGTCCTGGTGGAAATGACCTTCACTTCCAGAACTACGAGGTGTCGGCCATCTACTCCCTCACGTCCGCACTGACAATCGCAGGCGGATATACATTCACGACCGGCCTCGACCATGCAACCGACACCTCGCCGAAGTACCACCAGGCTAATCTGATTGCGCAGTACAGTCTCTCAAAGCGCACGTCCGTCTACGCAATGGGAACCTATCAGCACGCAGCTGGAGCGGCCCAATACGCGCAGATTACATCCTTCAACCCATCCAGTACGCAGAACCAGGTTGTTACCCGCGTCGGCATCACACACTCCTTTTGATGTTGGTGCCGCGGCACCAACGAGATGCTATTCGGACCTGCCTCCTGCATAATCTCAGGAATCGGCCCCCTGCGTCCCATCGACGTCATCATCAAGGGTGAAGCGGTGGGTAAAATCACAAAACAAATGCATCGCGAGGCATCATCGCATGCCTCGCCTCTAGCGCCATGCTTTTTAGTCTTGGGGATTTAAAGACTTGGCCAGCATAGGACACCTTCGATCCGTCACATTTCTTCATGCTTCGAACCCCGCGGCGCAAAGTGTCTGGTTCCGTATGCCATCGGTGTCTTAACGGCAATACTGGAAGAATCTAGTGACGAGACCAGGAGCGCAGCGAAACTTTCCAGATGAGCCGCCGCACATCCATAGGACATGGTGCAGGTGGCCGACTTGCGCGGCGGCAGTGTGGTTCCTTACAGCCCTTGATTGTCGTCGCGTCGCTCTCTGCTTGCCACCAATGTGACAACACGACTAGCTGGATCGGAGCGGTCGGATCTACCTTTTCCGGTTGTCGGCGGCTCGCCCCGCGTTTCGCAGAACAGCCGCCGTCTCGGACCGGCTTTTTGCTTTCAGTACGATAGAACCACCCTGTTACAGCACCAACCAGCCTCCACTAATCTGCAGCGAGATAGAACTGACATACCGGCTCTCGTCGGAGGCCAGATAGACCGCCCCCATTGCAACGTCGTGGGGCGTTCCAAGCACACCTAGCGGAATGAGCGCCGTGAACGTGGCTCGTGCTGTTTCCGGGTCCGAAAACTCGCCACGACGCGCCGCACCCTTTAAAATCGAATCCATCATGCCGCCGTCACCCGTCTCAATCTGGCCCGGCATGATGCTGTTACAGCGAATTCCAAACGGAGCGCCGTGTGCCGCCACAGACCAACTCAGGTGGCGAACCGCAGCTTTGCTCACGCCGTACGCGACCTCAAACGGCGTCGCGAGTACTGCGGCGATCGAGGAGATGTTGACGATGGACCCTCCACCTGCGCGCTTCATTGCAGGAATTACGCTACGGCACCCGAGCATCACCGACTCGACGTTGACCTGCTGGATGCGACGGAATTCGTCTACCTGCGTGGTCTCTGGGTTCACGTTCTCCGTGGAGCCCAGAATGCCCGCATTGTTCACAAGAACATCGATGCGGCCATGCTTCCTTTCGATTTCATCG
Organism: Paraburkholderia sp. GAS41; assembly: GCF_050436545.1. Taxonomy (NCBI): domain Bacteria; kingdom Pseudomonadati; phylum Pseudomonadota; class Betaproteobacteria; order Burkholderiales; family Burkholderiaceae; genus Paraburkholderia; species Paraburkholderia sp. GAS41. The sequence continues at coordinate 24,505 of NZ_JBNDMK010000039.1, read as the reverse complement.
ATGACCTGCGTCCATTGCCCTTCGTTGGTGACATCCTGAACCACGGACGTACAACCGGTTGCTTCAGCGGATTCGTTTAAAAGACGCTCGTTGATATCCGAAATGATGACCGTTGCGCCCTCGTCCTTAAAGACCTTGGCGGTCGCACGTCCGATCGCTCCTCCCCCACCGGTAACCAGACACACTTTGTTCGACAACCTGTTCATAGAGTATCTCCATTTAAGTATCGTTAGCGTCTGGATCCGCAAGCGGCACCAGAACGCGAAGGTGACTACGCGATTTTTTCTCAAGACCCGAGTTTTTTGCTGGCTACTCCCCCGGTACGGACGAGCGGCCTGACGGCGAAGACAAGACAAAGATCAATGGACCCGCTAACGACCACATAAGCGAAGTTCATCGTCTCACCCGTGCTAACAAAAACTCACATGTCGCGTGTTGATTTCAACCGTGAATGTCTCTCACATCCGAATTCTCATTACCTGAGATTCGGACCAACGCGCTCGGTGTTCCGTCATTGCAGGCCAGAAAACGTAGTAGGCTTCAATGTTTTCGCCGAGAACGATTCGACGATCGGGCCGTCACGCTCGGAACTCAGCTTCGCGTCCAGCCAGCGCGGGTCTTTCTGGAATGCCTCCATCTTTTCTGCGCGTTCGGCCTCGCTGCTCCACTTCAACAGATATATCAGTTCCGACTTGCCGTCTGCTTCACTGGACCAGAATCCAATTGTCTGGATTCCCAGTTCATGAAAGATGCCCAGTACGGGATGTTCGAATCGCTCCACGACTGCGTGAAGTCGACCGGGTGTGCAGATATAGGTTCGTAGTTCGTAGAACATGTCAATCAACCTCTCTTTGTTAATTGTTAAACATCTTTGCACAACTAAATTTATGTCAAGTGGCAGAACCAAAGTTTCGCTTTACTGGTTCACCCAGTCTGACGCGATGTCAACGATGGACGTTCGCGGCCTTGAATCAAGTGCAAATAGACCACCACCTTTTCCTTTGCTTCATACAGATTACCGAATACATTTGTTTCAAACGTTATTCATACGGATTCCTATATACTACTGCCCGATTGAAAGACCATGTAACTATGGTTCGCGGTCGCTTTTCACTGGCAATCCCTGTTTCGAGAGAGCCGAGTGGCGAGTCACCGCGAAGCCACTCGGTACACAAACGTGGCCGCAATCTATCAGCCTACCGCCAAGCCTCCATCGGCCACCACGACCTGACCCGTCGTGAAGCCGCCTCGCATCAGATAGAGGTAGGCTTCAGCGACTTCATGCGGTTCACCAACATGCCTAACGAGCAAACTCTGTTCCGCATTTTGAAATATCGCTTCACGGGCTGCCTCGGAGAATGTGTCCCAAAGCTCAGTCTTGACCGTTCCTGGGCACACCACATTGACCCGGAGCGGCGCAAGCTCGACTGAAAGTGCACGCGCGAGCGCCTCAACCGCCCCACAGACGCTCGAAACGACTGACATACTCTTTAGAGGGCGTTGAGACGTCATCCCCGAGGTAAGGACAATCGAGCCACCCTTCCGAATTTTTTCTGTACCGTACTTTATGGCCAGAAAGGCGCCCCAATAGCGAACTCCGAAAAACCTTTGCGCTTCCTCAAAGCTCATATCCTTTTGAGTGACCGCTCGCAAGGGATCTCCGGCCGTATACACGAGATGATCGTATGGTCCTATCTGTTCAAAGCACGACTTGATGCTGTCCTCATCCAGCAGGTTGATCACGTGCCCTTCCGCACTTGACGGGAGTTTCTTCTGCGCCTGTTCTATCTGAGCCCGACTATTAGACGCAATAACCACGAGTGCACCTTCATCTGCTGCCGCTTTCGCCGTCGCGAAGCCGAGCCCCGACGATCCGCCGAGAATTACAATCCGTTTATCTTTAAGCGACACCGTTTCCTCCGATACGTTAGAAAAACTCCAGTCTGATTTTCTGAATCGTCACCATCAAAATAGATCTGTCCATTCCGCGTTGCTTCGTGGCACAACGTCAGGCTCCAAACGTTTCGTTTGAGAGCGGCGAAGCCTGATGAGGTATCGTTCGGCTCCAACCGGCACCAGAACCGCGCTCGTTTATATCCGACGCGAAGGTCCCGAGTTGTACCAGCCTCTGGTATGCACCCAACTTGACGATGTCTCCCACTTTCATCTAGTCGAGGAAATCACTTTCCTCTGGTTTTTGGTATTTCGCTTAAACCACTTCCACCGACGAAGCAACTTTAGGTGTGTAATTGACTACTGGCTTATCAGATCGTCTCGCGGCGTATCGCATAATCCAGTTGCATGATTAGGACTTTCCCAGGGTACTGTGCAAATCAAACGCTCCGTGGTGCTACCCGCGTTCGTTCAGAGGTATTGGCAGGCCGATGGTGATGCGACGTGAATCGCGGGCATGCAACGAACACGTTGCCGCGGTACACGCCGGATATCAGGTAGGGAGTGCGCGTGATGCTGAGGCGATGCGCTGGCGTATCGCGATTAGATGGGGTGGTCGCCGAACGATCTATGGATGGCGCGCGGAGATTTGCGCAAAACCTGAAATGCCAAAAAAGTCGAGGCCGCAAGTCTCAACTAGCGGCCTCCGGCACCTGAAAACGAGGCGATCAACGTACCGAAATGCTCTCACCGTTGAAACCGCCACTGAGGTTATGACAGTCAGTTCATCGCGCCGTAGAGGGCTCTGACGAGGTTTGGGTCAGCGCAAGTGCATCGCAACGATCATCTCCACAGGCTTGCCACCCTCCGCCGAGTGACTTGTAGAGTGCCACAGCGCGTACGTTAATATCTGACTCGGCCTGCGCCAGATCATCCCCTGCAGCGAGTTCTACCCGCTCCGCATCGAGCAGTTCCAGAAAACCTGTCGATCCTTCCCGATAGCGGATACGCGCAAGATCAGCTGCACGGTGGCTCTGCGCAAACTGATCGATTAGTTTGCCGACCCGCGCATGAGTTTCGTTGTAGGACGTGACCGCGCTGTCAATGTCCTCGATCGCGAGAAGAATGCTTTGCTCGTACGCGGCCTGCGCAGCGTCCGAGCGCGCTTGCGCTGCATGAAGGTTCGCGCGCACGCGCTGTACATTCAAACCATCCCACGTAATACCCGGCATGATTGACCATGCCTGCGAACCCGCAGTCAAGAAATCCGTGCCTTGGCTCGAAAGAAAGCCGAGAAATCCGACCAGTGAAACATGCGGATAGAAGTCAGCCTCCGCAACGCCGATACGTGCGGTCGATGCCGCCAGCCGACGCTCCGCTTCCTGCACGTCGGGTCGACGCGCAAGCACATCGCCTATTGATCCCATGGGCAGGCTCACGGCGATCGGCTCGGAAGTGCGCGGCGACAGGTCGACGTCAAGTTCGCCGGGTCGCTTGCCAAGGAGTACCGCGAGCCGGAACTGTGCGGTCTCCTCATCGATCCTGAGGTTTGGCAACTGCGCCTCCACCGCACTTAACCGGGCGCCCGCGCTTGCGACATCCTGCTCCGAGCCCGTGCCAATACGCACCTGCGCCTGCACAAGACGCAGCGTGTCCTGGAGCGTCCTGATGTCGTTCTGGACAATGGCAATTCGTGCCTGTGAACCTCGCATGACGAAATAGTTACGGGCTACTTCGCCAATGACGGAAACCTGGGCGCCGCGCAATGCCGCCTGCCGTGCATCGCGTTCCGCTTTCGACGACTCCACTTCGCGCCGGATACCTCCGAATAGATCAAGTTCCCAACTGGCATCGAACCCTGCGCGATATTCGTCGTAGCTAACCTGGTCCGTGGTTATCCCAGGATACTGACCATAGGTGCGCGCGAAGCTTGTTCCTGCGGCTATGGTTGGGATCTCCGCCGACTCCGCGCCGCTTACAAACGCCCGCGATTCACGAAGGCGTGCCTGTGCAATACGCAAGTCGAGGTTATTGAGTGCCGCCATCTGTATCAGGGCATCGAGCGTCGGATCATCAAACTGCTTCCACCATCGCGCCTGAAAGCTCCCGGTGTTCTCACGCATGGAATCGACGTTTAGGAGCTTCGGTACCGTCGGTGCGGCGGCGTGATAATCGGGCCCGACGGAAATGCACCCAGCTAGTGTCAGCGCTGGCAGAATTCCTGCAATAGCCGAGAAAGGATTCAGCCTATTCATTTTAATGCTCTCCGAGAACCGACGCGCTTTGGATAGCCTTGCCGCGACGCGCCTCACGCCTTTCCACGAATCCGCGTACCAAGACATAAAATAGCGGCGTGTACACCAATCCGAACGCCGTCACGCCTAGCATCCCAGCGAATACGGCCACGCCGATTGCGTGTCGCATCTCCGCCCCCGCGCCGTGAGCCAACACCAGTGGAACAACACCCATGATGAATGCCACTGATGTCATCAGGATGGGCCGCAGACGCAGGCGCGCTGCTTCAAGCACTGCCTGCTTGCGATCCATACCTCGCCCTTGTGCGTCGCGTGCAAATTCCACGATAAGAATTGCATTCTTGCACGCGAGGCCAACCAACACGATCAAACCGATCTGCGTGAATATATCGTTGTCGCCGTGTGTGAGCCACACGCCACCAATCGCGGACAGAAGCACCATCGGGACAATCAGGATAACCGCCAGCGGGAGCGAAACACTCTCGTACAGGGAGGCGAGCACGAGGAATACCAGCAGCACTGACAAGGGAAATACGAGCACCGCCGTATTGCCGGCAAGGATCTGTTGGTAAGTTAGATCGGTCCACTCGAATGTCATCCCTCTCGGTAAATTCTCTCGCGCGATGCGCTCCATCGCATCCTGTGCCTGTCCGGTGCTGTAGCCCGGCGCGGCGCCACCATTGATTTCCGCCGTCGGATAGCCGTTGTAGTGCATCGACCGCTCGGTCCCGACAGTACGCTGCACTGACACGAACGAACCCAGTGGTACCATCACGCCCGACGCGTTACGGACCTTCAGTTGGCCGATGTTTTCGAGCGTTCGCCTGAATTCCGGCTCGGCGGAGAGATTCACCTGATAGGTGCGGCCAAAACGGTTGAAATCGTTGACATAGAAGGTGCCGGTAAACGCCTGAAGCGTGTCGGCGACGTCGGTCATGTCAAGACCCTCAAGCTTCGCCTTCTCGCGGTCTACGTCCACCCGGACTTGCGGTACATGTGCGTCGAAGCTCGAATAGAGCGGGCTCAATGCTGGCTCCTTCGCGCCTAGCGCAATGAGTTTATCAATCTCGCGTTGCATTTCCACCGGTCCATAGCCAGCGCGATCTTCAATCTGCATGCGGAATCCACCCGTCTCCCCCATGCCGTCCACCGGCGGTGCGGGCACGACGCCAATGCTGGCGCCAGGGATAGCCGCATACTTCTTGTTCAGCGCCGCAATGATCGCATCGGCCGACAGCGAAGGATCCCTCCGTTCCTCAAACGGCTTGAGAAGAAAGAAGATCACGCCTGAATCGCTGCTGTTCGTGAGGCCATTGATCGACAAACCAGGGAATGATGCGGAGCGCCATACCCCAGGTTGGCGGGCCGCGATGCCAGTCATCTCGCGCACGACACCTTCCGTGCGATCGAGAGATGCACCGCTTGGCAACTGGACAAATGCAAGAATGAGCTGCTTGTCGAGCGTCGGCACGAATCCGGTCGGTACGCGCATAAAGCCTACCGCCGCGAGCACAATCAGACCGCCATACACCACTAGGGCGACCGACGAACGGCCCAGCACCCGACTCACCCCCCCGACGTAACGACCCGCCCCGGTCACGAACAGCCGGTTGAAAGGTCTGAATAACCAGCCGAACAAGCGGTCAATCCATATTGTTAACGCATCTTTCGGCGCGTCATGAGACTTGAGTAGTATGGCGGCCAGCGCCGGGCTCAGCGTCAGAGAGTTGAACGCGGAGATCACTGTCGAAATTGCGATCGTCAGCGCGAACTGGCGATAGAACGCACCGGTGAGTCCACTGATAAAAGCAGCCGGTATGAACACGGCACACAGCACGAGTGCCGTCGCAACGATCGGGCTCGTTACTTCCCGCATCGCGCGTCGGCTCGCTTCCCTCGGACTCTGTCCCAGCTCGATGTGTCGCTCGACGTTTTCAACCACGACGATCGCGTCATCGACGACGATTCCGATCGCCAGCACGAGCCCGAATAACGACAGCGTATTGAGCGAAAAGCCGACTGCATCCATAACAGCAAACGTACCGACCAGCGACACAGGCACCGCAATCAATGGAATGAGCGATGCACGCCACGTCTGCAGGAAAAGAATCACGACCAGCACCACAAGCGCAATTGCGTCGAAGAGCGTGTGAACGACTGCTTCGATTGAAGCGCGCTCGAACTGTGTATCGTCCCGAATGATTCGAAAGTCCAGACCCTCCGGAAAATTCGCCTTCAGGCGTTTCATTGTCGCCATGACTTCGTTGGAAGTCTGGATCGCATTGCTACCTGGACGCTGGAACAAAACAATGCCGACGGCCGGATCGTCGTTCAGCAGGCTACGCTGCGCGTAAAGGTCCGCGCCGAGTTCGACGCGCGCGACATCGCCAAGATGTACGACACCCGTGTCGCCGCTACTGCGCAAGATAATTCGACGGAACTGGTCTTCTGTAACGAGACGTCCCTGAGTATTCACATTCAGCTGAAATGCGTCGTCGGTATGCATCGGGGGAGCGCCAAGCGTGCCTGCTGCCACCTCAACGTTCTGTTCCCGAATCGCCTTTATAACGTCAGGTGCTGTCAGTCCACGTTGTGCCATGCGTTGTGGATCCAGCCACACGCGCATGCTGTACTCGCCCGCTCCAAAGATCTGTACGTCACCAACGCCATCAAGACGCGACAACTCGTCTCGAATGTGTGTGCGTGCGTAGTTCGAGAGATAGAGGCCATCATAGCGATGGTTCGTCGACACCAGATGCACCACCAGCGTGACTTCCGGCGAACTCTTCTGGGTTGTCACGCCGAGTCGCTGAACCTCATCGGGTAGGCGCGACAACACCTGCGCAACACGGTTCTGCACTTGAACCTGCGCGGTATCGAGATTGGTCCCGAGTGCAAAAGTGACTGTCAGCGCAAGCCGTCCGTCACTCGTCGCCTGCGACGATGTGTACAGCATGTGTTCGACGCCGTTGATCTGCTCCTCAAGCGGTGTGGCCACCGTCTGGACGATCGTCTCGGGACTTGCCCCTGGGTAGCTCGCCTGCACGACAACGGTCGGCGGCACGATATCGGGATATTGGCTGACAGGCAGCATCATGAGCGCAATGGCACCGGCGATCACGAATAGAACCGACAAAACACCAGCGAATATCGGCCGGTCGATAAAATAGTTAGCTATACCTTTCATGTTTAGAGTCTCGCTAAGCGGCTATTGCGCAGCCAGTGCCATACCAGATCCGGCGACTGGCCTGGTCACACTTGCGAGCTCAGCCTTCTGGCGGTCGTTGAGCTGCGTATCCATTGAGACGGTGACCGCCTGTACCACAACGCCAGGTTGCACATGTTGCAGACCATCAACGACTACACGCTCGCCGGGCTGAACACCGCTTTCGATGACGCGCAAGCCGGCGAAGATCGGGCCCGTCGACACCTTGCGATAGATTATCTTGTTATCTGGTCCGACTACGTACACATACTGATCCCCCAGATCAGTTCCCACTGCCGTGTCCCTCAGGAGGATGCGAGGCACCGGATGACCCTCCTGCAGACGGATCTGTGCATAGAGTCCTGGTGTGTACGCACCTTGCGCGTTTGCAAATACAGCTCGAAGGCGAATGGTTCCCGAACCGGCGTCGAGTTGGTTGTCAACGAAATCCAGGTGTCCGACGTGCGTGAAGTCGTGCTCATCCGCGAGTGCCATTGCAACTTCGGGCACGCTATGACCGTCATCGCGAAAATGCTGGAGTGTAAGGTAGCTCTGTTCGTCGACGTCGAAATATCCGTAGATGGGATCGACGCTGACCACGCGAGTCAGGACCGCATCGGGCGTGACTAGGTTACCGGCGGTGATCATCGCATAGCTGACCTTCCCGTCGATCGGCGCGCGCACTTCTGTGAAACTGAGATTCAGTTGTGCCGCGTCAAGTTGCGCACCGGTCGCAAGCGCCCTCGATCGCGACGTGCTTGCCGCCGTGTCAAGTTGCTCCGCCGCTTCCTGCGAAATTGCGCTCTGCGCGAGCAATCGCTTACCTCGATCCGAATCGGATCGGGCTTGTGCCGCCTCCGCCTGCGCTTGCGCGAGTTCCGCCGTCAGACGGTCCACTTCTGCGCGATAAGGACGCGGATCGATCTGAAACAGTACGTCGCCCTTGTGTACCCGGGCGCCCTCCTTGAACAGCACCTCGTCCACGTACCCGCTCACTCGTGGTCGCACGTCGATCGTGTCCACGGCCTGCAACCTGCCGGTAAATACCTGTCGGTCGTCCACCTGAAACGTACGGGCCTGCGCTACCGTTACTTGCGGTGCAGGCGCCGCGTTCAGCGAATCGGACGGAGCGGATGCATGCGTTCTAAGCAGTAGGCTACTGCCCACAACAACCGTCAGCGTGACTATCAGGAGTATGACTCGCTTTCGTTTAAAGAACTGCGTCGTTGGTTGAGACATTATTTGACCCTCATCGATTTGAAAGTGTCGCTTCTTCGCTTTCCTGATCCTCAGATCCAGAGACACTGCTCACGTGCCCCCTGTTGCTCCGTCTCGTATGCGGCACGTGTGGCGCATTCTGTTCGGGTCGGAGCAAAGAAAACGATTAAATACCGGCACGAAATCACATGCATTCTGACCCTGCGAGTCGGCTTTTCCGACAGCAATGATGACATTTCTGTGATGCAGTTTCGGCATGGTAGAGCGCGACGCGCACCGCACATCTGGACGCATTTCGTGCGAATTACAATAAAGCCGGAGGAAAGCAAATCTGGAGTGAATGCAGATAAAAGCCTCCGCCACGATCTCGCCGAGATTTCGTGTAGTGAACTGCACGACATGCGACCGGCACGAAAGCCACACCATCTGCTGTCTGACACCCGCTTAACCCCTCTGTACAGTCTCTCGCCTCAGAGTCGCTGTTACGCAACAACATTTGCCATTACGACCTTCAATATCGATACGAGATTCGCTGCGAAATGGCATTCGCGTCATAACGCACCAAGTCAGAGTCGACATCCTGTCCGTACTTCGAATCGCGGCGCGAACGTCATCTCCGTTTTCGAGCGGCAGCCGGGCTGCCAACGAATCGAAGATGCCCGGCGACTGCAATAACGGAGAACACAATGGATCTCTATTGCTAGATTTGAATCAAATTCCGTGCTTCGGTATTCTCGTTCTTCTTTAATAAAATTAGGACCACCGTCATGTCATGACTTTAATAACGGTATGGCATACATGAACCACAACCGGGCCTGTTTCGAGGTTCAGTTTTGACATTTCGCGTAGACGAGCAAAGAGACTTGTCACGGCAACTTCTGGTCTGTCATGGTCGTCGCTCTTTTCCGTATTTCGTCAGAACGGTAGCTGCGACAGTCGTTCCCGTGGCTTTATTCGAAGACGTGTAGTATTCCCATAACCTCTACTGAATGAAACATTTCGTAGCACCCAAAGGGGGCACGGTCGGGATACCATCACTTTTGAAAATAATCTAACGGTAGCATCTCGAACATTCCATGTCTAAGGATACCTAATTTAATTAATAGGTCGTCGCAACAGCATCAATGCACCAATCACACTGTCCCACCCTGAAATTCCTCGGCTCCAGGCGTCCGCTTCTGGTTTGCACCGGTGTGGTAACGACGCTGGAAAAGATTGATGAACTGAGCACGGATCGAAGCGAGCGTCTCGTCATTCGCATGCCGAACGAATTGAAGCAATACATCTACTGATCTCACGACGCGTCGCAGACACGCTCACCCCAGGAAGTGCCGCGTCGGGTTTCACTACGCACTATTGCGGATGGCGAGCGTCAAGCCGCGCTTAAGCGAGCGCGTCTGAGTTTACTCGCGGTACGCGTCGAACAACTGGCTGCAAACGCAGCTGGGCAAGTGAAGCGCCTTCCAGGGCCCGCTACGCGTTCTCAAGCTCGCCCGCGCTGAGCACATCACCGAGAGCAGGGGGAGACGGTGCGGTTGCAAAAACATCGCGAACGCCAAATCTCGTTCGGCTTGATCATGAGGCACACTATCGCAGTGTGCCGACACTCTGACGACGCTTTATCGACGAGCACGAATCAACCTGCACCAACCCCGAAGGTCTCGGGCGATTGCGCGGTCCGTGATCAGTTCGCTGGCAAGAATCAAAGGCGTCGCCGTTAAGCGGTCTTGACGGTCCACGCCCTCGGCGTTGGTTGAGCTGATTACCGCGTGGGCAGCGACAATTGTTTTGGCCGGCGGCCAAGATAATTGGCGCTGACCGGCCGTGCTGCTTGACGTTGTCTAACCGCGCCCAACACGTTGCCGCGCAGGGCACAACGCCCGGACAAGCGAGCGCGGTGCGCCTAATAGCGTATCGGTCCCGCACCTACAAGTCGAGCACGAGTCTCGCGCTTTTCGAGCGGGAGCAACAGACCGTCATACGGTCATTGCGAAGATGTTCCGCATCCGTCAAATAGACATCCCGATGATCGGGTTCGCCCTCCAATACTCGCGTCAGACACGTTCCGCAGACCCCTTGCTCGCAGCTCACTTCCAGAGCAACACCCGCTTCGCCCAGGACCTCTACGATGCTTCGATCCGCAGGCACCGTGAGGACTTGACCCGTGCTGCGTAGCTGTACTTCGAAGGCCCCCTCTTCGGACGTGACGTTTGGCGTCGACGCAGCGAAAAATTCCCGATGCAGCCTCGCTTCCGGCCAACCCCGTGCGCGCGCGCTCTCCAATACATATCCAATAAACGGTGCTGGTCCACAGACGTATACGTGCGCGTCGTCGGCCGAGCTCCCCAATGCCTGTCCAATCTCAAGCCGCTGTTCAATGGACCCGTCATCAAGATGAAGATGCACATGCGCTGAAAATGACGATTGCATCATGCGCCTGACAAAGGCAGCACGAGCTGCCGTGCGCACGCAATAGTGCAATTCAAAGGGCTTTCCCGACTCACTAAGGTATTCGGCCATGGCCAGTATCGGCGTTACACCAATTCCGCCTGCAAAGAGAATGTATCGGCTTGCGTCAGGATCAAGCGCGAAGTGGTTCCGCGGCGCTCTGATCCGGATTGTGTGACCAGCCTGAATCTTCTCGTGTACGGCCTGTGAGCCGCCTCGTGATGACGGCTCGCGAAGCACGCCGATCACGTAGCGATGGCGCTCACGCGGACTGTTGCAAAGCGAATATTGCCTTGTCAGATCAGGTGTGACTTCAACATCAATATGTGCCCCCGCAGTGAACTCGGGGAGTTCCCTGCCCTTCTTGTCTGACAGCTCAAGACGGACAACACCGTCCGCCTCGAACTCCTTGACCGCGACTTCTACCTCAATCCACGACTCAATCATTTACGACGCTCCACTAGCCCATCACCATTCGCCTCGAGGTCCAGAAGCCGCTCGCGCGCCCTGCGGACCCTCATTGCAGCAGCGTCACATGCCAGCAGCACCGGTTTCATTTCTTCCAGCGTGTGACCGCCCATATTCTTCTGAACGCTCGCGATCATTGGTTCATCCTCCGTGGCGAACGCCTGACGGATAAACTCTGCCAATTCGTGTGTCATAGCATCATCGTCGCGACGATAATTGCGAAGATGTATAAAGAAGTAGTAACACCGGTTAGCGCTCGATGGCGTCACCACCTGCAAGGAGTCGATCTGGGCGCCGTGATAACGTCCCTGTCCGGCCGGTGCGTGCCCGGACGTAAGATAGAAGTTCGCCGGCGCATCCCAACGGATGTCCAGCCAGTAATCGACGATGTCGTCCTCCGAGCACCCGCCTGACATGGCAAAAGATGGCGCTGGCTTTGTGCTTGGCGCCATACGCATGCTCCATATCGAATCGCCTTCCTCACGCACTTCGGTCTGGCCTGGGACAAGTCCATCAGAACCCAAAGTGTTCTTGTGCGTAAAGGCAACGTGACTTAGATCCATCAGGTTGTCGGTCATCAACTCGTAATTCAAGGGCATTTCCATCGTCTGCCCGCGGGTATACGTAAACTTTTCGGGTTGGTTCAATTCCGGGTAACGGACAATGGTAGATTCATCGGCGAGTTCGGCTGCGCCCATCCAGATCCACACGATCCCGTCGTGCTCCGCCACGGGGTAAGACCTGACACAAGCCGCCTTGGGAATAGTCGCACTGTGAGGATTGTGAACACATTGCCCCGAGGGTTCGAATCGCAGACCGTGATAGAGGCATTCAATAGTGTCGCCAACCACCTTGCCCATGCTAAGAGGGGTAAAGCGGTGCGGGCACACGTTTCGCAGAGCTGCTACCTCACCCCCGGAGGTACGGAACAAAACGACGGGTTGATCGATGATGAGCCGTTCGAGAGGCTCTTGCAAGACATCCGCAGACCACGCGGCAAAGTACCAGACATTCTGCAAAAACCGCGTCTTCGGCTGCCCGTTCTCATTTGAATCTGAACGGACAACTTCGAGTTGGACAGGGCTCTTTTGTACGGTGGACATCACGTTATCTCCTGTATTTGATCTATTCGCGCAAGGAAGCATCTGTTGCCATTCAAGCTTTGTTCGGACAAGTTTCGCCGATTTATCCCGTATGCCAATGCTAGCCCCGCGTCCGTCCACACGCTTATCGGATCGTCTAGCAGATTGATCAGGTTTTTCCCGAAGTTCCTCATGTTTCACACAGTGCTCCCTCGCATTGGTTTCGGCAAAGGTCGTGTAGCCCCCCCAATCGTGTAGTTTTCGCTCACGTCGTTAAAAAGCTGGACGTTTAGATAAAGAGGAAGGGTAGCGATACCACATACTCACGCCCAGTATCTAACGGAGGTCGCGTGCCGCACTCACCCCAGGACAAAAGGCTTGTACTTACGCGCGTCAGACGGTTACGTGGGCAGGTTGATGCGCTTGAGCGGGCATTGGAGGCGGGTGCTGAATGCGCGTCGGTTCTGCAGCAGATCGCCGCAGCGCGCGGCGCGGTCAATGGTCTGATGGCTGGGGTGTTAGAGAGCCATTTGCGCGAGACGTTTTCTAACGCGACTAGCCGCAATGATGGCGCTACGGCATCGATCAACGGCGTTATCGATCTGGTACGCACCTATCTACGGTGATGACGTGTAACCCTGTCCTCCCAATACTCATATTGCTTGTCTTTACCATCCAATTGAGAGATCTGTCATGAAATCACGTGCTGCAGTTGCGTTTGCGCCCGGTAAGCCCCTGGAGATCGTCGAGATCGATGTTGCCCCACCAAAAAAGAACGAAGTATTAGTAAAGATCACCCACACTGGTGTATGCCATACAGACTCCTTCACGCTGTCTGGGGACGACCCGGAAGGCCTTTTCCCTTGCGTGCTCGGGCATGAAGGCGCCGGCATCGTCGTGGAAATCGGCGAAGGCGTGACATCTGTCAAACCAGGTGATCACGTGATTCCTCTATATACGGCCGAGTGCGGCGAATGCCTGTTCTGTAAATCCGGCAAGACCAACCTTTGTGTAGCCGTGCGTGCGACCCAAGGCAAAGGTGTGATGCCCGACGGTACAACCCGCTTCTCCTATAACGGCCAGCCGATCTACCACTACATGGGCTGCTCAACCTTCAGCGAATACACTGTGGTCGCCGAGGTATCGCTGGCGAAGGTAAACCCCGCTGCCAACCATGAACAGGTCTGTCTGCTGGGTTGCGGTGTGACAACAGGTATCGGCGCGGTGCACAACACCGCGAAGGTTCAGCCGGGTGACACTGTCGCGGTGTTCGGACTTGGCGGGATCGGTCTTGCAGTGATTCAGGGAGCGCGCCAGGCCAAGGCCGAACGCATCTTCGCGATCGACACCAATCCCTCGAAGTTCGACCTCGCGAAAGCCTTCGGCGCTACCGATTGTGTGAACCCGAAGGACCATGAAAAGCCTATCCAGCAGGTGATCGTCGAAATGACCGGCTGGGGCGTCGACCATTCGTTCGAATGCATCGGCAACGTCAATGTCATGCGTGCCGCGCTGGAGTGCGCGCACCGCGGCTGGGGACAATCCGTGGTCATCGGCGTCGCGGGAGCCGGTCAGGAAATCTCGACGCGTCCATTTCAACTGGTGACAGGCCGTACGTGGAAAGGCACAGCATTTGGTGGCGTAAAGGGCCGCTCACAACTACCGGGCATGGTGGAAGACGCCATGCGAGGTGACATCCAGCTTGCCCCGTTTGTCACTCACAGATTGCCAATTGATCAGATAAACGAAGCATTCAACCTGATGCACGACGGCATGTCGATTCGCACCGTGATCAACTACTAAGGACACGACCGTGCGCATTCATTGGCGCAGCGTTGTTGCGCCAATTCTTATTCCGAAAACATTGGAGAATTCAAAATGAGTACTGTGGCAATTCACCCGTCTGTAGACGCCGGTATCAAGAAAGGTACGCCGGGCTTCGCCGGCGGTACCCTCCAGTGTAATTGTCAGAATGACAAGGTCGAAGTCCGGATCAACAGTAACGTGGCGCACAACCATGCTTGTGGCTGCACCAAGTGCTGGAAACCCGCGGGCGCCGCTTTTTCAGTGGTGGGAGTCGTCCCGCGAGACAAGCTCGAAGTCACGGCTCACCCGGAGAAACTGCAAGTAGTCGACCAGAAAGCAGCGATCCAGCGCCATGCCTGTAAGGCGTGCGGAACTCACATGTATGGACGGATCGAGAATCGAGACCATCCTTTCTACGGTCTCGACTTCGTGCATACCGAACTGTCCAACGAGAAGGGCTGGGAAGAGCCACGTTTTGCAGCGTTCGTCTCATCGGTGATCGAGGGCGGCGGCGCAAAGCCGGAACAAATGGATGACGTTCGAGCGACACTTACCGAGCTGGGACTCACACCACACGACGCACTCAATCCTCCATTAATGGACGCGATAGCCACACACATCGCAAAACGTAGTGGTGTACTGAAGTAGGAAAGGCCCGCGCGGATCGTTCATACCGATCCGCGCATTTATAGGAGTCGCAATGGAACGGATAGAACACTCTGCCTGCTTTGACGGATGGCAGGACGTTTACCGTCACGAGTCGGCCGCACTCAACTGTTCAATGAATTTCTCTGTCTTTTTTCCGGCGCTGGCATCCAGGAAAAAACTACCCGTACTGTACTGGCTCTCTGGTTTAACTTGCACGGAGCAGAATTTCATTACGAAGGCAGGAGCTCAACAATACGCGGCTCGACATGACGTCATCATCGTCGCTCCAGACACCAGCCCTCGCGGGGAGCAAGTTGCTGACGATGCGGCCTATGACCTCGGAAAAGGCGCGGGCTTCTACGTGAATGCAACCCAGAAACCTTGGGCGGCCCACTACCGCATGTATGACTACGTTGTTGCGGAACTCCCCGAATTGATCGAATCAGAATTCCCCGCGTCAGAAGTCCGCTCTATAAGTGGCCACTCGATGGGCGGCCATGGTGCGCTCGTGTTGGCGCTGCGCAATCCGGGCCGTTACCGCAGCGTCTCTGCGTTCTCGCCGATCGTCGCCCCTGCCCAGGTGCCGTGGGGCGAGAAAGCTTTCGAGGCGTATCTGGGTCCAGACCGTACAACATGGAGCCAATATGACGCGTGCGATCTGGTGAGGTCCGCGGCAGAAAAGCTTCCGCTACTGGTTGATCAAGGCGCTGCGGACGAATTTCTCGAGACTCAGCTCAGACCTCACCTACTACATGAAGCATGTGAAGCTGTCGGTCTCCCCCTGACACTTAGACTTCACCCTGGATTTGGTCACAGCTACTACTTCATCGCCACTTACATTGGCCATCATATTGCGTTTCATGCCGAAGCGCTCCATGGATAGTCGATCTACATCTCCAGTATTGTGTCGCTTTGAACTGCTGTAACGGCCTATCACATGGCCTCGCCTTAGACTGAAAGGAGAAGTCATATGGCTTTCGACGAGCGAACGCTCAATGGGATGAGCGTACTGGCTGCAGTGGCCAATAGCGGCAGCTTCGCTGCGGCCGCTGAAGCGTTAAATATGTCGCAACCCGGCGTCAGCCGCGCGATCGCTCGACTCGAGGGCAGACTTGACGCGCGTCTGTTCGACCGCCATCCTCGTTCTGTAACCCTTACGGACGAGGGACGCCGCCTTTACGAACAGGTGGTACCGCTACTCACCGCACTGGAAGAGGCTGCCGAATCAGCTGCCTGCAGCAAGGAGACTGTGCGTGGACGTCTGCGGGTGAACGTTCACCCTTTCTTCTCAAACCTTATTCTTGGACCGCGGCTGAGCGAGTTCCTTAAAGCGCATCCCGATCTCAAGCTTGACCTCGTCACGCGAGACCAACTCGGCGACACCATCTCTGAGGGCTTTGATCTGGCCATCCGCTTCGGTGAGCCTAAGTCGTCGTCCATGATAGCGCGCAAGTTGCTCGAGACACGAATACTCACAGTGGCCTCGCCTTCATACCTGAAAGAACACGGCCGTCCGCGTGGCCCCGATGAACTGCGCGGTTCCTCGCATATTTGCCTAAACTATCGGAATCCGGAGACAGGTCTTCCATTTAAATGGGAGTTCCATCGCGATGGCGAGGAAATGGAGCTTTATCCCGAAGGCCGATTAATGGTTAATGATGCGGGTACGATGCACGCGGTATGTTTGGCAGGATACTGTATTGCTCAGGTCATGGAGCTCGGCATTGAAGGCCTCATAGCAAGCGGGCGACTTGTCAATCTATTCCCCGACTGGTGCGACGAACGCTGGCCTCTCTATGTGCTGTATCCCTCCCGAAATCACATGCCCGCCAAGACCAACGCGTTCCTTGACTTTATCTCGTCGATCGTTGGAAATCCCCGTTGACATCGTTGTGACCATGACCGCCACAAACTGCTCGTCGGTCTGAGCCGACGTTCATGCAACGACGTTGTTAAGGCAGTTTTCGATCAGTCTCCTGTCTTTCACGCCTCACCGGGCGCCAATGTCACGTCTCGATATCAGCGAAGGAGTGCTATCCCGTCCGGAAGACTGGTCGCTGGAAGAACGTCTGATGGCCTTGCAGGAGAGTCACGGGCTCGTGGGAGAGGCATTGAACGGCTGGTGTCGGGAGCGCGGCCTGTTTGCGCATCATCTCGTGCAATGGCGAGCAGACTTCTGTACCGCGGGTGGAACCGGCAGCCGGCGCGAAACCGCCCAGGAATTACGGGATCTGAAGCAGTCCAATGTCCAGCTGCAGCGCGAGTTGAAACGCAAGGAGAAGGCACTGGTTGAAGCTGCGGCGCTACTGGTGCTGCAAAAAAAGTGGTTGTGTCGCGATAACGGCGGCATGGCAAGAAAATTCCGCGAAGATAAGGAGTCCTTACACCACCAACGAATAGAACTGATCGGCAGCGGTTCGGGTGACGCCGCTGTCCTTCGTCTGGCCTTTCCTGATCATATGCATCGTCTCAATGCCTGACAGGATGATCCGGGCACACCGGAAATCCTTGAAGCCCATCATAGGCCTGGTTCGGCGGTTGATCGCCCGATGATCCTGCTCTACGATGTTGTTCAGATACTTGACCTGCAGGACCTTGATGGGCGTTTCCCGCTCGGCGTTGATGGCCTGGAGGGCGGCAAGATTCGCCCCACTTTTATCCATGGTCACGGTCTCGGGCGTCCCGTTCCGATCGATGGCTTTCTCGAAGTAACGGCGTGCTGCCGCCTTGGCGCGATGCGCCCGTAACAGGAAATCGACCGTATTGCCGGCCTTGTCCACCGCGCGGTACAAGTACTTCCACTGGCCGCCTACCTTGACGTAGGTTTCATCCATCCTCCAGCTCTTGCCGACCGGACGTTTGTGCTTGCGAAAGGCTTTCTCGAACAACGGTACAAGTTTGATCACCCAGCGATGCACGCTCGAATGGTCGACCTCGAAACCACGTTCGGCCATCATTTCCTCGAGATTTCGCAAGCTCAGCGAGTAGGCCGCATACCACCGCACGCACAGAAGCATCACGTCCAGAGGATAGTGCAGGCGCTTGAGTACCTTCGCTACGCCGGCAGGCAGGGTTTGTCTCGCAGTCGCCTTCTTCATCTCACGCTTCACTTCGGGCAAATATCAACTTCGATTTTACTCCTGCCTCCTTAGCGCGACAAAACCCATTATCATTAGCGGTCGAAAACGGAGAAACTTGAGCTGTAGTGAAGGGGCGCTCCAACCGTATGTTGAGCAGCCGCGCGAGCCTGAACGTCTCGGGAACAAAACGCATCCCTCGCATCCAAATGAGCTGTGCAAACCGTTGCCTTAGGGCTTGGTAACGTGAAATCGACCGGTTGCAACAACCTAGATAGTTCATCTGAAAAGCCCATCTCTTTGGCGTCATCTGTTGGCTACAAATGAGGCGTCGTGGCATAGTGCAGCCATTCACTAAAGCCAAACGGGAGAGGTAATGGCAACGCTCGAACAAATCCAAGCGACACTGAAGAAGCTGCAGGCTCAGGCGGAAGCTCTGCTTGTAAAGAAATCCCAGGCTGCCATCGATGAGATTCGCAGCTTGATGGAGAAGCACGGTTTGACGGCAGCAGATATTGATGCACCTGCTGCAGGGAAGAAGCGGGGACCGAAACCCGTCGCGAAGTCTGTCAGAGTTGCAAAGACTTCGGCTGTGCAATACCAGGACCCCAGAACGGGTGCGACGTGGTCAGGGCGTGGCCGTGCCCCGGGTTGGATTGCGAAGGCCCGGGACCGCAGCCGGTTTCTCGTGAGCGATGGTGCAGTCAGTCCCGCTCCTGTTGCCGCGAGCAAGCCGAAGGCAGTTGGCAACTATGTGCGTGGTGTTCAACCTGAAAAATACCGGGACCCGAAAAGCGGGGCCACCTGGAGTGGGCGCGGACGCGCGCCGGCTTGGATTGCTGGGGCGAAAGACCGCAATAAGTTTCTGATTGATGGCGCGGCCGGAGGCGCGCAACCTGTCGCTTCAACTGCTTCGAGCAAGTCAGCGACTAAGAAGGTGGCTGCCAAGAAATCGAAGACTGCATCGTCGAAGGTTGTCGCGAAGAAGACTGTTACGAAACGGGTTGCTGCGAAAGCAGCCGTTGCAACGAATGCTGAGGCGGCGGAGCAAATTGCTCCGGCCAAAAAGCGTGTCGTCGTAACTGCGAAGAAGGCTGCGACGAAGAAGGTGGCTTTGAAGAAGGCTGTGCCGGGCAAGCCCGTCGTAAAGCGCGCCGCTGCGAAAAAGGCACATATTCAGAAAACGCCCGACACTGCAGCTGTCGCACCGGCTACGGCGGAGACTCCGGAAGTGCGGGCCGCCGAGTAAGCGGGCGGGGAGCCTGTTCAGGCTCCTCGTATCTCACAAGAATTTTCATCGTTCGTTGGGGAAACTCAAAGATGAAAAGCGACCAACGGCCCTTCGATGAAGGGGACCGAGTTGAACATCGACTGTTTGGATTTGGGACTGTAACTGGATAACCCAGCGGAACTGCGGCCGCTAGCTGGAGGGTTTCCGTTCTGTGGGACGATGAGAGTCGCGGTCCTTCAGAGGTGATTCATCACGTACTTCGGAAAGTGTCGTCGCCGGATTCAAGGCCGACATCGTTCTACGAGCGTCAGTGGCAGCCTATCCGCCAGAATTGGTTGGCGGCGCGCACAGAGGTTCAGCGTATCTGCGCCGAGTTCCGACCTCCGCCTGAGCCTTCTGCTCTTGCACGTGCCCAAGCCGTGGAGCAGGAGGCATTCGAGGCAATGCAAGCGTTCTGGACGGCGGAAAGCAACGGCGAACATCCGTGACACGTTACGCTCCTTAATGTCTTTCTTGTAGAGTTTGCCGCATGCATCTCGCAGGCTAAAAATGAGTCCTATACCGGGTATGCTTTTTTGGGGAAACATACCTGAATGCAAAAAATCACTGAGTCCCGCCTGATGCGATTTGCGCAGGCGTTTAGCAGCCAAAGATTTCAGCTGCTCAAGACTTCATTGACCAAGCTCCCGCAGGCACTGAACGTGTCCTTAAGACGCTGGCGCTGGCTGAAAGCCTGACCGACGAAGTTGCCCAGCAAATCTATGAACTTGCTCCTATAGCCGGAGTAACGGCGCCACTGTTCGTGCAGGCCCTGCACTATGCTGACATCGTACGCACTGGGAACAGTGAATGGCGTCTTGCTACCGAGGTGCGGCAATCGCTTTGGGTGGCAGGCTACGCGGAGCGGGAACTGTTGAATGCCACCCACGCGCAGCTCCTCGAACTCGGCCGGTCTGGAAACCGCGAACTGGCCGGCGGAACAATACCGCGATGTTTGTTTGCGATGGCCGGACAGGCGTACCACATGGCGTCGCTTGGGCAAACAGAACAAGCGCTGACACTGTACTCGCAAGCGGTCAAAGGCTTTTTGACCGGAGAGCAATGGCTTGCAGCGAATCTGGCAGAGGAACAGGAAGCACGGGGGATTCTCCGAGAAAAATCGACTGCCGGTACTGTTTCTTCGGGCAATGGTGTTCTATCGCGAGAATGACTGGGAAAGAGCAGAGCCGCTTTTCCGTGAGATTACCGCCACCTCTTTAGAATGCATTGAAGCCGCAGTTTCCGCGAATATCTCCGTCGCTCGCGAATCGACTGTTAGCGAGAACCCGTTTTTAGCCAGGCGACGCGGTGCAGTCACCTCGTTTTGGAATCACTGCGCCGCCGGCAAATCCTGCTCCGCTTTTCCGATATCAACATGTGTACTGGGGTGGCAGGCCCCCGTTGTCTATCGTGTTTCGTGTCGGGTATGTACCAAGGGTGAGCTTTCGAAACTAGCCGGACCCGTATCAGCGTGGCACGCAAGTGCTTTGGGCATTTGATGACTCATGCTTCAGCAGCACGATCTCCGATGCCCCGTCACCGACGGTGATTGTCGTGGCGATGTTGTCAAAGCCGTATAACAGCGTGCCAAACATTGTCGATTGCGCCCTGCTTCGGAGACTCGCCGCGCCGACGAACCTCGCATATGACGGCGGATCTGATCCGCATGTTTTGACACGTAACTGCTTCTCGTTTTCGAGACGCAGCCAGGTCATAGTACGCAACTCAGATAACAGCACGAAGTACCCCCATGCGCCTTTTCCGACGCTACATAGCACGAGTAGGCCGGCTGCGACCTGTGTTCGACGAGCATCCGGACACGCTGGTGACTATCGCCGTTGTGTCGGGCGTGACTGCTTTGCTTGCGGCCAGCCTGATTGCATCTTGCGACACTGTCATGCGGGTTATCGCGCTATCGGCTTGCGGCGCGTTCGCGTACGTGGCTTATCGGGTTTGCCCACGGGCAAGATTGCGGCGCGCAGTGCGCATCGGTCTTCGCCGCGGGGAGTTCCATGTCGTCTATCAGCCCATTGTGGACACGCGCACGCGAAACTGCGTGGGCGTGGAAGCTCTGCTTCGATGGGGCCATCCAGAGTTCGGAGCCGAAGGGCCGGGATGGTTCATTGGAGAGCTTGAAGGAACGGATTTGCTCAGGGCGCTGACCTGTTTCGTGCTGCGCGAGGCGAATAGTGCACTCACCCAACTGCCGCTCCCTCAGTACTGGCACCTATCGATAAACATCTGCGCGCGGCATCTGATGGAGGAACGCTTTGTCGAGGATATCTGCGAGTCCGCCGGCGCGATGCTGGAGCGCCTTGTTCTGGAGCTTACCGAGCGGAGCTGCGTCGAGCGCACGCCGCGGGTTGTCACTGCGCTTAACCACATGAGGCAACGCGGCGTACGCCTGTCAATCGACGATTTCGGCACTGGCTTCAGCAATCTCGACTTGCTCGCGGACTTCCGATTCGATTACCTGAAGGTAGACCGGCGATTTCTAGCGATGCGCGGCGAAGCGCGCATTCAGTTTCTGAATTCGATAGCAGCGCTAGCGCATACACTTGGTGCGAAAGTGGTTGCGGAAGGCATCGAGACCGCCGCAGAACATGACGTGGTCAAGCGCTCGGGAATCGACCTCGCGCAGGGATACTGGCATGGGAAGCCTATGGCGGTCGATCAACTTCGTGCGTTCGTGTTGGCGCCGGCCTCGATTTACACATTGCATGATGTGGCCGGAAAGGAGGATTGAGCGTGAAAGACGACTGCATTATGAATGCGCGACAACTACGACAACCAGGCAGCGTCCCCTTCCCCACAGAAAGCGAAGGAGATCAGTACTTTGAGCGCGTGACCCGGATCGCCGCACGCGCGCTGAATTTACCAATATCCGTCATATGTCTCGACAGTCCGGGCCAGCCGGAAATCATAGGCGTGAGCGGTTGCGAACGGGACGTTGTAGATCATGTGAACACGTACTATGGCCGCACGCTCCAATGCGAAGGACCGTTTTTCGTCAAGGATGCGTTGTGCGATGCGGAGCTTGCGCAGGGGCCACTGGCAACCAGTAAATTGGCGATCCGATTTTTCGCAGGCGTTGCACTGCGTCTACCGTGCGGAAAACCCATCGGTATGCTAAGTGTGATGCACTCAAAGCCGCGGCGCTTCACGCGCCAACAGCGTCAGATGCTGGTAGACCTGGGGCAAATGATCGAGCACGAAGTTGGCCTGCGAGAGCTGGACAGCTCTGATCGTTTTCAGGTACTTCAGGCGATCGACCGGCTTCAGGCCCAGCATGCGCTTTACGTCGACACGTTCCATCGAACTCCGGTCGCTATCGCGCATATCGGAAGAGACTGGGCGTGGCGGCACATGAACGAGGCCTGCGTGAAATTCTTCTCGTGCTCGCGCGATCCGCTGACGAAAACAAACATACTCGATCTGCTGGATGCGAGCGACCGGAGCAACCTTAAACAGGCGGTGCAGGCACTTAAGCGTGGCCGCGGGGCCGAGGTCCTGACGGTCGACGTAACGTTCCGCTTGCGCAACAAGCAAAGCAAACCAGCGCGAGTACAGGTGGCGTTCAAGCAGACGACGTCGACCCGTGACGGAGGCTGGCTGTTTGTCATTCACGATACCCAGGCGGAGCAACGGGAAAAAACCGCGCGCGATGCGCGGGAGGCCGCGTTGCATCGTGGAGCCCATGAGGCCTCTGAAGTTCTGCGCAGGGCGCATGAGCAACTGACGAACGCTGAGCGACAGTTGGGAGCCACGCGCGTGGATTTGCGCGCCATCGCTGACAATCTGCCGGTGCTGGTCGCTTATGTCGACGGTGAACGACGTTTTCGGTTTGCTAACTCAACCTATCGGGAGTGGATGGGGCTGGACCCGGAGGAGATCGTGGGACGGCTCACCCATGAGGTTCTCGACGCCGACTACTTTGCCGCCATCGAGCCGTACGTCCAACGCGCGCTCAACGGCGAAAGGGTCGAATACGAGGTCGGAGCGACCCTCAACGGGAGCCAACGTGTGCTGCGTGGTGTCCTGGTGCCGCGCCGCGTCCAGGATCAGGTGGCAGATGGCTACTACCTTCTGGTGCATGATGTGACGGAGCGAACGGCACTGCTCGATCGCCTGCGGCATCAGGCGTTCCACGATGCACTGACCGGCCTGCCTAACAGACGCTCATTCATCGAGAGGCTGGAACAAGCATGCGGAGCGGGCGCAGACGGCGTGGCTGCCATTCTGTTTATCGACCTCGACGGCTTCAAGGCTGTCAACGATACATACGGACATCAGTGTGGCGACGAAGTACTTGTTGAAGCCGCGCGCCGGATCAGCCGCTGCGCGCGTGACGGGGATCTGGTTGCGCGGCATGCAGGAGATGAGTTCACGGTGCTGCTGACCGGCCCTGCAATCGATCGTGCTGCGTTGGAGAGAATCTCCCGTGCAATTCTGCTGACATTGAGCCAGCCCATAGCGCTCGGGGCGAAGGTCGTCCGGTTGTCGGCCAGTATCGGTGTGCTGCTGCGCGGCCACGCGGCGTCGTTGAGTGGGGAAGCCCTGTTACGCGCGGCGGATGCTGCAATGTATCGCGCTAAAGTCGCAGGCAAGGCGCGTATTGTCGTGCACGAGCTTCACGATTTACCCGCCGGCGTGCCGGGGTGAGATCGACGCCGGTGTCATGCCAGCTGAACCGGACCGGCCAGCCTGGCGCCGCAACGCGATTCATCGGCGCACAGCGCGCCGAGTGTCGCGACCGCTTTATCGAGCCGCGCCGACCACGGGTATCCATAGTTCAGACGCACATGGTGTCGAAAGGCACCATCCGCAGAGAAGATGGGTCCAGGCGCGATACTGATGCCATGGTTGAGCGCAGCCTGGAAGAGGCGTATCGAGTCTGCGTGATCCGGTAGCGCGACCCACGTGAAATAGCCGCCGTCAGACTTCGTCGCCGTTGTATTCGCAGGGAAATACCGGCTAATCGCGTCGAGCATTTGCGACTGCTGAAGGGCCAACTCGCGACGTAGCTTGTGCAGGAAGCGTTCATAGCCGCCGTGCTCCAGATAGTCGGCGATTGCGCGCTGCGCCGGCATGCTGGCCGATAGCGTGGTCATCCATTTCGCACGTTCCAGCCGACC
>NZ_JBNDMK010000038.1:0-40715 GCF_050436545.1 Paraburkholderia sp. GAS41 | reverse complement strand
GCGGCTTCAAAGAGTTGATTCGTCATGTTCGCTTCGTCTCGCATGGCTGGTTGCCGCATTCTGCCGCAACCAGCCATACACAAGCTTATCGATTCGAGGCGCCTCAAGGGTTCGCTGCGCCGGGCTCACGCCCGCCCTTGACCCGCCAAACCACCCACTCGAAATTCAAAAGAGGCCTAAACCTTTTACCCGAATATTCGGTTTGCCCAAAATCAGTGTCGCTCACCTGCGTCCCGACGGGACATCCTGCTGGCTGAAACCGAATATCGACGAATAGGCATCGTCATGAAATGAAACTGTTGCAGTGTCCGGCAAAGAAATCAGCATAGTTACTTGTGTGGACTCTCCAATGCGGAGGTGCGGCAATGATCAGTCTCCGTAAGTCTCTGTTGGGTACGTACTCACGATACCTGATCAGCAAATCGTGCACGGCCCTACTCTTCATCACACTCTGTGGGTGCGTTCAAACCGAGCCTTATCGCGTTACCGCAATGTCAAACGAACAGGCGACTTGCGACCCCGTCATGAACGCCGACAAGCCCGACGATAACGGATCCGTGTCTTCTACGTGTGCTACCTACATGCTTGAACACGCAGCCAGATACGATCTACTCTTCTCGGAGTTCGATGACCAAGGCTGGGCGAACAACCCGAAGAAAATAGACAATCCCATCTTGCACACCATGCAAGCGGGCCCAAGAGACCCATCCACCGCGTTCGGAAATCTGAAAAAATTTCTCGATGATCAAGCGAAAAATCACGACCGGTTGATGATCATCACGTTCGTGCATGGATGGAAGCACAACGCATCGACCGACGATACCAATGTCAAACTTTTTCGCCAGGTACTCGAAAACACGGCAACACTGGAGGAAAAGACGAACTCCGGTCGGCATGTCGTCGGTGTGTATCTTGGCTGGCGAGGGGATTCGCTTAACGTTCCCGACGGAATCAAATCTGTTCTGACTTTTTACGATCGAAAGGACACGGCGGACGAAGTCAGTAAGGGCGCAATTCACGAGGTGATTGCGTACCTCAACGCTTACGAGAGAAGAGAAAACCGTCTTTCCGATGGCCAATGCGATGTAGCGTCAGCTTCGGAAGGCTGCAAGGTCGTATCGGTTTTCATCGGTCACAGCTTCGGCGGCCTGATACTGTATGAGGCTATCGCTCCAGCCGTGCTCAGTTCAGTCATCGATGGCGAGGTTTACAGTAAGTCGGCTCAACCTCCTCCCGTTGAAAGATTCGGTGACATGGTGCTGCTCATCAATCCCGCCATAGAGGCAGCTCGCTTTCAGCCGCTCTTTCGCTCGGTGGCGACCTATCAGCCGAAGAAATACAAGTCGCCTCTCATGGTGCTGGTGACAACCGATGCCGATGTAGCAACGGGAACCTTCTTCCCGCTTGGCCGATTTTTTAGCACTTTCTTCGAAGCAAAGGATGACCAGGAGCAGCGCGACGCCGTACTTGAAACCATCGGCCACATGAAGCCCTACGTCACGCATTATCTGCATCACTTCGATACGACTCCGCTGGGTAATGTCGGTGATGCCCCCGGCATTTGGCCCAGACGATTCGGTGACGGCAACGTGCTCTATGTCTGCGACAAGGAGTACGCTTCTTATCCCGTCTGGAACATCGAGACGGACAAATCGGTGATGAAAGGGCACTCCGATCTCGATAACCCCAATTTGCGCAACTTTGTAGTTGCCCTGATTGATGACGCAATCGTACAGTCCGAGCGGATGAAAAACCCACCGCCACATCGAATTCAGACAGGAGCGGCACAAGGCGATGATGTGCCCATTAACTGCTTGTCTTCGGATAACTACGATCGCCTGAAGGCGATCGACCCCGCGAAATCCAACTGAGCGGCCAGAGGCCAAACATGCGATCCATCAACCGCAGACGCTTTTTGCAGTCGACGGCGCTAGCGGCGATACATGCTCAATCCGCCAATGCACAGCAGGACGATTGCCCGCAACAAACGGAATTATCGGGTTCTTCCGCTAATATGAGCAAACTTGGGTTCAGCGAGGAGACGTTCAGCAACGACGCGTATAGTCACTTCGTCTACAGCAAGGGGCAAGGTCCGGCTGTCATTGTCATGCACGAACTTCCAGGCATGGACATGCACGCCGTACGGTTCGCAAACCGTCTGGTCGAGCATGGCTTTACGGTTCACATGCCATTGCTGTTTGGTGATCCACTTGTATCCAGTCCTAACCTGAATTACGTCAGACTCTGCATCAACAAAGAATTCGCTTACCTGAAATCAAATACATCGGCTCCCGTTTGTGACTGGGTACGAGCTTTTGCCAATCACCTTGGGCAGAGTGGGACCGGTCGTAACATCGGCGTGATCGGTATGTGTGTTACAGGTGCGTTCGCCATTCCCGTTATCATCGATTCAAAAGTCAGGACCGTCATCATTTCGCAACCCGCCATCCCCTTATCGATGACTTACTATTTGACAAAGAAGGGTGAGGGAAGCTGGATGGAGAAACTTAACATTGCGGATGAGGATCTGGACAAAGCAGTGGGTACGGTCAAACAAGAAAATCTGCACGTCGTCGTGCAACGGTTTAAGGAGGACCGCTTGTGTCCGCCGCAAAGGGTACAGAGGATTGCTGATGTATTTGGCGAAAACGCTTCCTGCTACGAGTACGACCGCCCTCGACCGGAAGCGGACAAACCGCACGCGATCCTGACGGTCGAATACGACAAAGCGGACTGCAGCCCCGAAAATCCGACACGCGTCGCTCTCGCCCGGGTGGTTTCCTTTCTACACGAAAATCTGAATGCTCAATGAGGAGATTTACCGCCTGTCTGATGTGAATATGCGTCATGCAGGAGACGAATGAGGAAATCGCAAGAATTTGCCCTCTCACCATCACATCCTTCGGACATCTATGAAACTCTGGCTCGTTTCCGGACCGTTGGAAGTTAGTGATTTCAGCGCGTCCGACACGCTTGCGCGATCCCTTTGGCTTGGTAACGAACCGAGCGTGAGATCGGCGAGATACCTCGAAAAAGCACTCGTTGATCCTATTCGTGCATTGCGCATACCTTTCTCTGCGAGCATGTATAGAGAAGGTGATAGCGTTTATATAGGTCGCGGGCTACCGCTCTCGGTTGAACAGGATGTAATCGAGGTGGTGGAGCACTGCAGCATCAATCCATCGTCTGGACTTGTCAAAAGCGCCGTCGACGAATGGCATGATCGAGCGGCCGGAACGCAACCCACAAACTCGCAGACTTTGCTTGACAAGGCTGCATTCGACACATTTCTTCGCAACAAGCGATTAGATGCCGACCCTGACTACGAAAAATTAAAAAAGATCGAATCGCAGATACTTGACTGGTTTCGTCCTCGTCATAATCTCGGTCCGCAAGCTTCGTCGCCCAATTTCGTCAAAGCGTATAGCAACCTGCCGGGCGAGTTGCAGATCGTCGTTCTCCTTCTCGCCTATAGACTGGGTTTTAAGCATCAGGACGGGTTGCAGGCGCTGATCAAAACACGCGATTGGCATTATCTCTCTGCCGTGATCTCAAAGCCGCAGCGTGAAAGCAGAGAGCCCGAACGCGCCGCGGTTCAACAGATCAGAGCATGCCTCTCTCCGGAGGCTCTCAAGTTCGCGCTCGATAATCTCTGGGCTCAGCCGATGGTCGGCCATCGCGCGCTCGCAACAGAGTATGAGCGGATATCCGGGTTCAGCCACTGCAAGTATCCGACAGATCACATTCAGGACAAGATGCTAAGGCACATCGACAGTCAAGGCGAGGGATTGAATGCGATCTGCCTGTCGGGCGGAGGCATCCGTAGCGCATCGTTCTGTCTCGGTGCACTTCAGGTGCTGGCGTCGCATGGACTCTTCGGGCGCTTTCACTATATTTCGACGGTCTCAGGCGGTGGGTACATTGGTACTGCGTTGACACGCTGGATGTCGGCGAAACAGCGGGACGACGGGCTTACGGCGGAGGCGGCGTTGCGTTTCGCCGAAGATGAGCTCGCAAATTTGCGCTCGGTAGATTATGTGAAAAACCGCATGCTGGGCACCGACTTCGAAGAGGAAGGCCCACTCACCTGGCTACGCATGAACAGCAATTACCTCGCGCGTCGGCTGGCGTTGTTCTCTGCGGATGCGTGGACCATTGTCGCTGTTTACCTGCGCAATCTGTTCATCGTATGGATCATGTTCTGGCCATGGATCAGCGGTTTTCTGCTTCTCCCATGGTTCGCGGTATGGCTCGGGCAATACAAGCACTTTCATTTTTGGATCTGCCCGGAATTTTGGGGTGGTCTTGGTGCCACCGCAGGCGTCTTTGGCGCCACTTACTTTTATCAGGGAAATCTTCCCAACCAACCCGAGCGGCGCTACGCGAACCTCATAAGAGTACCCAAAGGCGGGGATAAACGCGCATGGTTTGGCGCGTTTATGCTACTCATCGGATGCTTCATGGTGTCATGTGTGATGTGGTCGGATGCCGATCGACATCCCAAAGAAAAGGATTTCCTCGAACTGGCTCTGGACAATAGCTATCTCGTTGTCACAATCTGCGTCACGCAAATCGTTCTTGCCTGGAAGAACCGAGATCCGAACAATCCCCTCAAAACGGCGATCATGCTTTTTTCGGCAATTCCATCAAGCGCCACACAGTCGTTGCTCATCATTTCCATCCGCATGGGGCTGTATGACTGGCCACTCCTTCACGCAGGAGATAAGCCGGGCCCCAATACGATGAGCCTGGAAACCACGGTGCGCGCCCTGATTACCCCGCTCATGATGCTCGTCGCGCTGCTGATCGGCGAGGGCATAAAGGCTGCTGTCCGTTCGCTTGTCGAGGGTCCCGGTCGGCGCGAGCATCAGGGACGCGCGCATGCTTTCGTATTCATGCTGCTTGTCTCATGGGCTGTCAGCGCCATACTCGTGATTGGTGTTCCTGCGTATCTCACGTTCGCGGGTGGCTCTGTCCCCGGAGTTACCGCAGCGGGAAGCGCGTTTTCGCTTGCGGTCAGCACCTATCTCGGCTACCGAAAATCGAGCCCCGGAAAACCGGATGCACAGTCGTCCGTCAGCTTCACGCTACTCGGCAGCGTGGGAATCGTTCTTCTGGCTTTGCTCGTTTCAATCGGATCGTGGAAGGTGCTCGAACAGGTAGCGATTCCTGGTCAGGTCCAGTCGCTCGTACGCTGCAAATGCATAAACATGGATGCTGGGATGAACGTTTTCTTTGATAACAGCAAGGTGCCGACGGATTCTTTTCGCATTCCGAATGAAGAAAGTTTGTGTACAGTTTCAACCTTCCAATGCGTGGACCGATCATTCACGGACTTTTTCAACGAGTTCATTGCCCGCTTCAATACCGATCGACTTGGGTTTGGTCTCTTGATACTCGCAGCGTCCTGCGTAGTGTCGTTCTTTCTCGGCTTCATCATCCGCATGAACGAATTCAGCTTGCACGGCTTCTATCGTGACCGGCTGATTCGCGGCTTCTACGGTGGCTTTCGAGGAGTCAGGAAGCCGCGCAAACCTACCCGGTTTACAGGGTTCGATCCGGCCGACGACATTGCTTTCGCCTCGGCAAGGTCCCTATATCCGCGTACTGGCAAGTTCGTCAACGGCAATGACGTCGCAATGCCGCCGTTCCTCGTGGTCAACGCCGCATTGAACCTCGTCAAGGGCACCGCGCTAGCCTGGCAGGAGCGCAAGGCTGACAGCTTCACCTTTACCGCGCTAGCTGCAGGGAACTACAGGCTCGGTTTTCGTTCAATCAGGCAATTCGCCGGTCACAACTACATGCTCGGCTTCGGTCGGTTCAGGGAAGTCTCAGAGCGCCTCAAGCTGGGCACGGCGATGGCTATTTCCGGTGCCGCCTTCAATCCGAACATGGGCTACAACAGCAGCACGCCCATGGCTTTCCTGATGTCGGTATTCAACGTGCGGCTGGGATGGTGGTTGGGCAACCCAAAACGCAAGACGTGGACGGCGCGAGACCCATCCTCCTCCAGTTGGCGCCTCCTTCAGGAAGCCGCTGGACAGACGACCGACGATAAGGACTGGATCCACCTCTCCGATGGTGGCCATTTCGACAACATGGGCCTCTGGGAAATGGTGCATCGGCGGTGCCGGCGGATTCTCGTCATTGATGCAAGCCAGGACGGACGATTCTCGATGGAAGACTTTTACTCCACCATACGCAAGATCCGCATCGACATGGGCATCGAGATCAATTCGAACGACGAACCCGTCATGCTCTACCCGCGTTCGGCACGTGCCTCCGGCATGTATTACGCGCGCTTCAAGATTCATTACCTGGGTGTCAATGGAGGACCTCCCGACCCTGCCCTGAGCGGCACGCTCATTTATCTCAAACCTTGCGTTTATGGCAAGGAACCTCCCGACATCCAGCAGTATGCGGAGAGGCACCCCGAATTTCCGCACGAAAGCACGGCGGACCAATTCTTCAACGAGTCCCAATTCGAGAGCTATCGCAAACTGGGCGAATGGGAAATGACTGCGCTGCTAAAGGATACTCTCGGCGGGTATCCTCCGAACCCAGGAAGTGCTCCTGGACTTATCAACGATTTGTTTGCC
The DNA here is from genome assembly GCF_050436545.1 of Paraburkholderia sp. GAS41. Taxonomy (NCBI): domain Bacteria; kingdom Pseudomonadati; phylum Pseudomonadota; class Betaproteobacteria; order Burkholderiales; family Burkholderiaceae; genus Paraburkholderia; species Paraburkholderia sp. GAS41. Next base: position 34,116 of record NZ_JBNDMK010000038.1, on the reverse strand, counting down.
TGATTCGACGGCTCCGACATGGAACGCCTCTGCATTTACCGCGCGGGGGTTTTAGTCGTAGCGCTTGCCCTCCTTTGGGCCACTACTCCCGCACGTGGGCAACCCGTAGACCCCGCGAACCGCTTGAGCGAGGAACATGTCTCCAGGCCATCGATGTTCTGCACGCAGAATTCCGACGGAAAATGGTTCAAGTTCGATCGCGACGGGAACGTCGAAAGCCGGGCTGATTGCGTGGGGTTAATGCGCTGCGACGCGTCTCGGCTGTCACATCTTCAACCTTGCAAATCCGGTCCGGGCTGCACGCCACTCGCCAGTTATCGTCGTCTCGACAGACTCGGCTGCAAGTTCGAACCCGATGCGTTCTGGGCGGCAGCTGACGCGCAACTTGTCAAAGCCGAACTAGCGAAAGTTGAGCCCGCGATCGCCAGACCAATCTGGAACGGACACTCTTGCAGGCGGGACGATCTCCAGGGGCTTGAGAGCCTGTTGCGCCAGGATCGGCCTACGGAACGTAGAAGCAAGCGCGATGCAGTTCGCGTTTTGCTTGAGCACGGCTGCAAGGTCGATCTTGCCAACGCCGACATCGACGGTAGCTACGAGACTGTAAAACTCTCTTACGGCGATATCGGCCCGACTGATCAATCGGGGCTCGCCGTTCAACCACCACTGAAAATCGAATTTATCGTTGAAGGCGCGAGTACGCCTCCAAACCCGGTCGATGAATTGCCGATTTGCACCGCGTTAGAACAACTGCAGCAGGCACAGCAATTTGCCATGTGCATGTCACATCTCCGCGACGACCATGTAACGTTCCGCTTCTTCAACTCGATAGTCCGCGAAAAGGAGGTGTCCGACGGCACAGAAATCGCAACGAACTACAAAGAGGGGGGCATTTCGTATTGCCATCTCTCGCCATCGGGGGCTCCGGGCACGTTGCCGCGTTTGCTCTGTAATAATGTGGATAACAGCGCCGTCCTCACTCAATACGTCGTGGTGACCGTACCAAGCCCTGTTCCGATTCCAGCGACAACACCCGCGCCGGCATTTTCCGGCACGACCACGGCGGGGTCTATCGGGTTCGGTGCGTTGCTCGCGGGGTTGATCAAGTGGCTCCTCGGTATGCTCAAGAAAAAACGCGCCGGGGGGCTGCTCCCCGCTGAAGCTGATACGCATGAAATTCACGATATTCACGTGACGGTGAATTTCCCGCGTAAGCCGAAGGCGCGCGTGCATCGCCGTTGACTAGCTATTAAAGTCCTTCGATCACGCTCCTCGCCATGAAAAACAGCCCATCCTCGTTTCCGCGCAGCGTCCCGCCGCAACCCGCAATCGCATGGTTCTTACGCGACCTCGTGCCAGACGGATTGTGGAGCGAGTTCGACATCGGCGCCTTAAAAAACGGCCAGATTCAAAAAACACATCGCTCGCTGGTGCAGTACGGTGGCACCGATGCATGGCTGCGCTTCGTTGAGCAAACACGCACCGCACTTCCTCAAATGCTCGCAATCTCACTCTTCGATCTTATTGCTCCGTACATTCCGCAGTCGACTGTTTTGCCGCGTGCGCTTACGTTGAGGGCTTGTCCATCGCTATCGGTTTATGCTGGCGGTCGAACATGCGAAGTCGAAATCAAACTATGTTGCCTGGCGCATCTAACATTCCCGTCGGCGGGCAAGCGTCCTTCAGGTGGTTATGCTCGGGCGATTACCACATTCAGACTCAAGCACGCGGGGGATTCTCTGATTGAGCGGTCCAACGGCGAATATTTCATTCCCGTTCCATAGCGAAACGAAGGGCTTCAGTCAACTAAATCGTCCGGACGATCATGCAAGGTTGGAACGGGTCGATGGACAATCTTCAGCGTTTATTCTCTCGAGGAACCAACGCTGCTATTCCGCAGCGTACTTGGGGCCGTAACTAACAAGCAGTCTCGATCCCCAATTTAGATGAGAACTTCGGTGAATGAATTTGCGTGTCCTACGATAACCGCCTGCTGGGAGCCGCCACGTTCGTTCCAGATTTTGTTCTCGCAGGAAGAGCGCGACGATATCGGGCGAACTGGCAACGACCAACGATTCGTGAATAGAGCCAACTTCACTTCGAGACGCTCTATAAAGCAAGCCAGATTGCAGAGGGATTTTTAATGCGAATGCATTTCACCCCTGTTCTCGTGGGCATGCGTGGGAGACGGAATGATATTCCCCGCTCTAGTCTTCTAGATGCCTCCGGCGAACACCCGAGACCGTGAGTTTTGTGAGCGCAGTACTAACCAGCCGAGAACGGAATAATCAGCCACTCCGAGCCTCGGTCCCGGTCGGAAGTATGAGTTCGCTCTCTCTACCCTGTACTCCGGCTGTTCGGTGTCGTCAGTGTCAACAATCCGCCAGCTCGCTGACGTAGTCCCGACGCCCCGAGCTTGTCGGCAATGGCAGATCTTGAGTAGTTGCGAGCGCAACCGGCACAGCCGGGTCATCGGCCTTTGCAGACGTTGGGGTGTGAGTCACTGCGAGGCAGTTCAAGGGCGGTTTGCGGCCATTCGCCCCAGACGGCAATGCATCTTCACCAGCGGCTGCATAAAAAGGGAGCATATAGCTCCCTTCTTGCTCGAAAAGTACGGTCTTACTTGTATTTGACCTTGATGGTCATCTTGCCCGATTTGCCAACCTTGGCGTCGATGTTTTCAGTGCCGAGCTTGGCTTTCAGACTCAATCCTGCTTCCTGTTCCATCGTGAACTCGACCGAATCAACTCCGTTCTCTTTGCCAGCTTTAATAATGACTTCGGCTGTCTCGCGCTGTTCTTTGATGGTAGGTGTAACGTCGAAAGCGCTTGCAATTGCGTCTATGGCCTTGCCAACTAAGAAAAATGCCGGATGAAGTCCTAATGCTTTCAGAATGAGTTCATTTGCGTTAATCGCTTGCGCAATGCCCGCCTTGCTCGTTAGATCGTATTTCTGGTCCATGTTGGGCCTACTTGGTAATCAAAAACGCTGGTTTCTCTTCTTTCGTCTTCAACGCTGATATCGGCTGCATAGTAAAAAACTTGAGGTCGCCGTAATCGAGGCGAAAGAAACCGGCCATCGAAATCGCCACCGCGTTGAATGTCAGGCACCCTCCATGGAAATCGGTGAGCGCGACCCGTTGTACCCATCGCGACGTTGAAGCTATGAGCCGGTCAGAGCGATGTGACCATCTGAGTGCTATTGCGGGCTCGATGCAGTCGGAGCCCGCCCGTTTCGGATCACATACTTGGTACGCTACCCGTATCACCGCTATCGGTTCACTGCACGTCTGCCAGCGTTGGTAATTTCGTTGACACCAATTGTGGGTAGGGGATCGTGCCTAACGCAACGATGTGGCGCCGGCGGCTGTGCTCGGAGCGAGGTCCCCCGTAGTACGATGGGTGTGACGCGATGGACTGAACGAGAGCAGGCTACTAGGCGAAACGATACCCATGAGCGACAGCCCGATGAAGAGTCACGTATTTGCGGTGTTGGACGAACCCTACTGCGTGTGGGAACACCCTGAAGACAATAACAACCTGGAGTTCTTGAACGGGATTGACCCCACCTATTTCAGCTTTGTGGCTGAACGTATGCGCTCAACAGAGACGTTTGCCGAAGACGATCGCCGTGCGGCAACCGCGCTTCGGTCTACGTATCACCATGCGCTGGAGACTTTCTTCTCGCTTGTCGGAGCGCTGGTTCAGGCACCGACTTGCGTGTATGGATGGTTGGCGCAGTGCAAGACCGATTCGCTGCGAACGTTGGTTGAGCAAATATCCGAGAACAGGTTCAGTTCGCCGAATGTCGTGCAAGGGGCGCCGGTAACGTGGGAAACGATTTCGGCGGTGGTGCACGGCAGGATGGACGTAAGCGAGCCCGAGCGTGCGCGCGTCATCAGTGGCTTCGCGGACCTGTGGGCGCGCGGTGCACAACTGTTTCTCAGGCGCGAAAACATTGACGAGTACAACAGCCTCAAACACGGCTTTCGCGTGCATGCTGGTGGATTTCAACTGTCTATGGACGTGGCCGCCAATGAGCAGGTAGGAGCACCAACCACCAAGTTTGACTTGGGAGGAAGCAAGTACGGTTCGCGGTATCTGCTCATCGAGCGCATAGGCGGCACAGGGAAATCCAACCGGAGCTTCATCCCTCGGCGCCACTACGTCAACTGGAGCGCCGAGCAGACATCTTTACTGCTGGTTCTTCTCAGCGCTTCAATCAGCAACGTCGTCACGTTTCTGAAGCTCCTTAACGGTGGCGGCGACCAAACCAACTCCGCGTGCCCTACGGACGATGAGTTTCAGGCCCCGTGGGGCCACACTGTCGGGGTCGTCAGGATGGATTTAGCTCGAAAAATCCCAGACTGGGCGGTGAGCGCAACGACGAAACAGGATCTACACACGCACCTGACAAACATGGGACTCAAAGGGCCGACTGGCGAACAATCGTCGGGTTGATAGCCCCGTGTGGCGGCCGCTTTAGCTTGGATGCGCACGCATGGTACAGACAAAACGATTCGGGTACTAGAATCTACAACTGCGGGAATGAAGATCATAAAACTACCCCCGACTCACATTTGACCAGTGCACAGTTGCCACCGCTTGCGACAGTGTTCGGGGCGTTTCTGCCGCTGCCGTGGGCCGACCGGACATCGAACGGGTGCTGTTTTTCGACAAGAGCCATCCCGGTCCGGCGTTTCGCGATGAGACGATCCCCCTGTTGGACTAAGCCGGACAGAAGTTGTGATCAGCCTCTTCGATTCTGTCGACACAGGTTTCATAGTTGATCCGAACAGAGCTTCGGATGAATAGCAGCCATACGCGGGTTGAGTGTCGGGCAGGCTTCGAACTAAACCGGCCGTTCGAGTGACCGCCCTATGACACAGCCGAGCGGCAGAAACTGGCCGATCGCCTGAGAACGCCAACGGCCGCTTAGTGGCACTCTAGTTTACAAAACCTGGATGCGGTCGACCGACCGGTTTAGAGAAAGTCGTCTGACTGGGGTGGGTCGGAAGTACGCACTGACGACTGGCCGCTTCAGGAAAGCCAAATGCCACTGGCCGCTTCCTGGCGATGAGTTTGAAGAGCGGACTGACGCAGCCCGACCCATTCCGGTCAAACGACCTTCTCGAAACCGGTCAGTCGGGCAAATACAGATTCTGCGAACTGCGGTGCCACCAAGCGGCCGTTGGCGACCTGACCCAATCGGCCAGAAGCAGTCGTACGAACCCATGTCGTTGTAGACAGTCAAGAGTCGCCAGCGCTCTCAAAGCAGCCGCTCACGGACATGTGCGGGTGGTGGCGTATCTTCGAGCTACCGATAGCCGCGGCAATGTCCGGTGTTGGCTTCGGAGGCTTCAGAAGCCTGCAATGATCAAGGATCTACGTTCACCGATCCATCGACCCGCATCACGCCAAGCGTCTGACCCAGCAGGCTGATGATCGCGTGCGTGTTGGCGGCATCCGCATCAAGTACAAGCAGCTTTTGACTAAATGCGCGTTCAAGCCCGACATCGCCGTCAAGAATTCCGCGAATTGTCGTGTCGGACGCAATGAGCACTATGTCCCTGTCGGCTTGATCCTCGGAGAGCACGTCCGGCACCTCCGGCACGATATCGGGATCGAAGCCGTCCTCGGTCGCATGAAAGAATCCCCACGTGCTGCTTTCAACGAGCAGGACATAAAAGTCCGGCAATGCCACCAGTTCAGCCCGCGCCACGGATGCCTCCATCCGGGCCTGAAGACAGGCGAGCGTATCGATCGCGGCAGCGCGCATCTTCATGCTGCTGAGCGCGCCGTCGAAGACCTGCCCCGGCAACCAACCCGCGTCCACGGCCTCGCGAGTCGCGACGGCCACCGTGAGTGCCTGAGGATGACTTACACCAAATTCAATCTTGAAGTCGCAGATGGCACACATGAACCGGCCCTCGCTCGATCATCACCCCTGTTCAGGGAGTAACGATGTTGAACCAGAAATCGAAGTTGTCGAGCCAGGAAACGAATTCGCCCAGTTTCTATGTGTTGCCGGTGATTTTCGCCTTGCCGGCCATCACCTGCTTTTCCATCGTCGAGCTGCCCATCATGACTTCGTTGAGGTCGGTGCGGGCAATGGAGATTGACGCATCCACCGAATTCGAAGGCTGTCCCTTTGAGTAATGCAGCGCCGAGTTTTCAACCCCGACAACAAATGTCTCACCAGTATCGGTTAGCGTCAGATTGAACGAGACTGTCTTCCCTGCCGCTCTCTGCGCGTTCAGACGCACACCTTGAAAATCGAGGAACATTTCGAGCGGCATTGCCTTGATCGTGTCGGGGCTTTGGGAACTACCGAATGGCACACGATGGATGCCGTTACGCAGTTCCATCGCGCCCGTCAGATAGAAATTCCGCCAGCTCGCCGATTCCGCCTGGTAGCCGAGCTGCTCGTACGCATCGGCCAGCAAGTGCTTCGCGGCCATATTTTGCGAGTCCGCAAATACGACGTGGTTGACTACTTCCGCCACCCAACGATACTCGCCGCGGTCGTAATACGGCTTCGCCTTGCGCAGCACCGCATCCGCACCACCCATGAATTCGACATAGCGTTTGCCGTTTTCCACCGGCGGCAGCCGGTGCAGGTTCGCAGGAACGCCGTCGAAAAAGCCGAGGCGCAAATTGTATTGCGCGAGCAGATCGTGAAAGACGGTTCCGTAATAGCTACGGCAGTGCCAGAGCTTTGCGAGGCTGTCCGGAAGTCGTAGCGATTCGGCGATTTCCAGCGGGGTGTAGCCTGTGTTCGCAAGGCGCATCGTCTGATCATGCAGATAGCGATACAGATCGCGCTGTGCACGCAGGAACGCAATGATCCGCTCGTTGCCCCAGGTCGGCCAGTAATGGGAGGCGAACAATACCTCCGTGTTGCTGCCGAACATATCGATTGCGGACTGCAGATACTTCGACCACAACAGCGCGTCGCGCACCTTCGCGCCGCGCAAGGTGTACAGATTGTGCAGAGTATGAGTCGCATCTTCGGCCGAACAGAACGCCTTGTACTTCGGTACGTGGAACATGAACTCGGACGGCGCCTCCGACTCGGGCGCCATCAGCACGATGATTTCGACTCCGTCGAGCACCATTTTCTGCCCGGTGGTCGTCGCGAAGTCGGTGGGCGTGAGTAGTGTGATTGCGCCGATGGAGGTGGTCTTGCCAAGGCCGCCGTCGACGATGCCGACCGGGCTGCGCGGTAGCAGATTGCCGTACATATATGCCGCGCGCCGGCTCATCGCATTGCCGGCGATCACGTTCTCGCCGACAGCCGCCTCGGTGAATCCGGCAGGCGCAACGATCTTTATCTTTCCCGACTTCAGGTCCGCTTCGTCGACGATGCCGCGAATGCCGCCGTAGTGATCGGCGTGGCTATGCGTGTAGATGACGTGCGTGATCTGCTTGTCGCCGAGATGCGGAATTACGAGCTGCTTCCACACGACCGACGATACATCGGCTGTCATCAGTGGATCGACGACGATCCATCCAGTGTCTCCGCGAATGATGCTCATCACGGAGAGATCGTAGCCACGCACCTGCCAGATACCGTCCACGACCTCGAAGAGTCCGTGATTCATATTGAGCTTGGCGTTCCGCCACAGGCTGGGATTCACCGTGTCGGGGGCATTGTTTTCCGGGCCACCGGTAATGAAAGAGAACTGGCCGAGATCCTAGGCCGCGCCGCCTTTCGAACTCGGGATCACGCCGGGCTCAGGCAACGTCGCGATCAGGCCGCGCTTTGCATCTTCGAAATCCGTGGTGTCGTTAAAAGGAAGCTGATTAGCATAGAGCGCATTGGCCTGGCGCGTAGCATCTGTGGGGGGTTTCGCACCGATCTCGCTTGGCCGGGCGCTGGCGCCCGTCTGGGCGAAACCGTCGCCGGTAACAACACCGACGCCCGCAGCGACGCCCACTGTGGCTACACCCTTCAGGAAGTCCCTTCGCTTGCCAGCAGACTTAGAATTTGTGTCGTCAGCCATCAGGTCCTCCGGTTTGTGTCGGTGGCTAGCGGAATAGGCGCATGCCATGGGCGGCGTCCCTCGGTGCACTCATCCAGCGCGGGCCGCAATTGCCACTAATAATTCAGAATGAACACAAGGTAAACCGGTGCTTAGCGAAGTCAGTGAGCGATGCCGGATACTGCCTCCCACCGAGCAAGCGTCGCTCGACCGATACGTTCTACAACATGGTGGTCCCCATCCGATCCGCCGATTCCACCGCAGAAACCGCTCGCTCTGCCGCTGGCGACAGCGTGCGCCCGGCAAGATGCACGATCTCGAATCGGGCAGCCAGTTTGAAACTCTGCGGCAATGGCAGTTGCACCAGCGTGCCGGACGCGACTTCGGCTGTCACCGCGCGCAATGGGGCGAGCAGAATCACATCGGCGCAGCTCGCCAGAAGCACAAGCACCCGAAAATCGTTGCTTTCCACCTGAAACTGCAGGTCTTCGCCGGGCCGGCAGCCGAACGCTTTCCGAAGCTTTGCCCGGACCGATTCGGGAAGAGGAACCGACGCGAACGGTGAATGCCGCAATTGCGCGAGGGACATTTCGTGCCCGATGAATGGATGACCCGCCCGAACGAAACAGCCCGTGTGTTCGTTCGCGAGCCGCCGTACCGCCAGATCCGTCGTGGTTGGAACGAACCTGTGGTCGACCACGACGAAATCGAAGCGCTCTTCACGCAAACCGTTCATCAGAAATGCGCCGTCGTTGACCTCTGCCGTCACTTCGAGCTTCGGCCAGTCTCTGTGCAGCGCAATCAGCGCATCGGCAAGGAAGATGGGCGCGGCGAGCGGCCCTAGCCCGAATCTCACACTACCCATTTCGTGGTTCCGGACGAGCAGCAGATCCCGTTCGAGGCAATTGGCCTCGAACAGAATGCGCTTTGCTCTGTCCAGTACCAGGTGCCCCATTGCAGTCAACACGACACCGCGCGTGTTTCGGTCGAACAGCGTGAATCCGATCTGGGTTTCCAGAGCCTGAATGCTACGTGTCAACGCGGGCTGCGTCAGATGTGCGCGCGGCGCGGCTGCGGCGATCGATCCCTCTTCGGCGACCGCCAGGAAATGCTCAAGCTGTTTGATGTTCATGGTATGCAGGCAATGCATAGCGGATGTGAAGAACTTGCACTTGTATTATAGCCGTGGCTCGGCTCAAATAGGTCCACGGAAGGCTTATATGTTGAGCCTCATCCTCTGCGACACGAGCCACACACGCCACGAATCAGGAAGTGCTTCATGCAAAACATCTCCCCATCGGGAACCGCCGGTTCCATCCCGGCAGCCGGCGTTGCGACGGACGCTACGTATGCAGCTCACCGCGCCGCGCTGCGCGCTCTGCCGCCTGAAAGCGACGACGACCAGGCAGACGCGTCTCGCGGGTTTGTGGGCACAATTCCCCATGCGGAAGTCCGCGACGCCTACGGCCGGCTGGTGTGGAGCCTCGCCGACTATGCGTTCCTCGACGAGGCGCAGGCACCCGTGACGGCTCATCCCTCGCTATGGCGCCAGGCACGCCTGAACGCCATCCACGGTCTGTTCGAGGTCACCAGCCGGATCTATCAGGTGCGCGGTTTCGATATCGCGAACATGACAATTATCGAGGGCGACACGGGCCTGATCATCATCGATCCGCTGACCACGAGCGAAACCGCCCGCGCGGCTCTTGATCTCTACCTGAGTCACCGGCCGAACAAACCCGTTGTCGCCGTGATCTATAGCCACAGCCACACGGATCATTTCGGCGGCGTCAAGGGCGTTGTCAGTGAAGCCGATGTGCGGGCGGGCCGTGTCGCGATCATCGCGCCGGACGGCTTCATGGAAGAGGCCGTCTCCGAAAACATTCTCGCCGGCACGGCGATGGCGCGGCGCAGTCAGTTCCAGTTCGGCCATACTCTCGCACGCAATCCGTGTTGCCAGATCGATTCAGGTCTGGGAAAGAATCTGCCGCGCGGCACGTTGACGCTGATCGAGCCGACCGTGTTGATCAGCGAAGAAAGCGAGACGCACGTGATCGATGGCGTGGAGATCGTTTTCCAATTGACGCCCGACAGCGAAGCACCTGCCGAGATGCACTTTTTCTTCCCGCAGTTGCGCGCGCTCAACCTCGCGGAAAACGGCACGAAAACGCTGCATAACCTTTGCCCCCTTCGCGGCGCCAAGGTACGTAATGCGCAACTGTGGTCGCGCTATCTGGGGCGCGCGCTCGAACGATATGCTCCGCATGCCGATGTCGCGTTTGCGCAGCATCATTGGCCCACGTGGGGAACGGCGCGAGTCGCTACGTTTCTCGAACAGCAGCGCGATCTCTACAAGTATCTGCATGACCAGACCGTGCGCCTCATGAATCACGGCTTGACCGGCCCGGAGATTGCCGAGCGCATGACGTTGCCGGCAAGCCTTGCTGCGCAATGGCATACCCACGGCTATTACGGCACGGTCTCGCACAACGTCAAGGCCATCTATCAGCATTACCTGAGCTGGTACGACGGCAACCCGAGCCACTTGAACGCGCTGCCGCCCGAGATGTCGGCGCCTCGTTACGTCGAATACATGGGCGGCGCGGATGCGATGCTCGAGCGCGCGCGCCGCGATTTCGCGAACGGCGACTACCGGTGGGTCGCACAGGTCATGAACCACCTCGTTTTCGCCCAGCCCGCGCTACATGAGGCGCGCGAACTCGGCGCTGCCGCGTTGGAGCAAATGGGGTTCCAGGCGGAATCGACCACGTGGCGCAACGCTTTCCTGCTGGGTGCGCGCGAGTTGCGCGACGGTGCCGGGTCGACGTCGGGTTATGGCAAACGCAGCGCCGACATGGTGAGCGCGATGACGGACGAAATGTTCTTCGACTACCTCGCGATTCGCATCGACGGAATCAAGGCTCAGGCGCTCGATCTTCGCATCGCATGGCAATTCACCGACACGCAGCGAGCCTATGCGTTGACCCTGAAGCATGGCGCATTGACGTGTTCTACGCCCGCGCACGCGGCGTCTGCGCATGTCGTCTTGCGGATGACGCGTGCGCTGTTGAATCGCATCCTCGCCGGTGAGGCCGGATTTGCCGACGCGGTCCGCACCGGCGATATCAGTCTCGAAGGCGACTCGAAGGCCTTCATCGCGATGCTCGGCACGCTCGACACTTTCGATGGCAACTTCAACGTCGTAGAACCATAAAAATCAGGTGCGTTCCCGTCGAGTCGGCGGGAGCCACTTCATGCTCACGCATGGAGGAGACGAAAGTGAACAGACCCTACGATGCATGGGGCGCGTGGCGTATTGCATTACTGCTGCTGGCGTTCATGCTGGTGAACTTCTTCGACAAGATTGTCGTCGGCTTGCTCGCCGTGCCTCTGATGACCGAACTCAAGCTCACGCCGGTTCAGTTCGGCATGGTCGGCAGCAGCTTTTTCTGGCTGTTCGCCGTGGGTGGCATTGCCGGCGGATTCCTCTGCAACCGCATGGCAACCCGTTGGGCCCTGCTAGCGATGGCACTGGCGTGGTCGTTGTGCCAGGTTCCTCTGTTCGTCCCGACTTCGTTCGCGGCCTTCATCGCCGCGCGCGTGGCGTTGGGACTGACCGAAGGCCCGGCCTATCCGGTCGCTATCCATGCCGCCTTCAAATGGTTTCCACCGCATAAGCGCATCGTGCCGGTCGCCGTGTTTAACGCGGGCGCGGGGCTTGGACTGCTGATCGCCGGCGTGACGGTGCCGCTTGTGACTGCCCGCTGGGGATGGCGCGCTAACTTCGTGCTGCTGTGCGCGCTGACGATCGTATGGTCCGTGTGCTGGCTGGCGTTCGGACGTGAAGGAAACGTCGACGGGATGGCCACGGAAAGTCCGCTCCGGCCGCGCATCGCCTACCGTCATCTGCTGACCGACCGGACGCTCGTCGCGAGCATGGCGATGCAGTTTGCGTCCTACTGGGGTATCGCGCTTTCCTTTACGTGGCTGCCCGCTTATCTGCAAAAAGGGCTGGGGCTCGAAGCGACGGCATCGGGACGCCTGTACGCATTGATCGTGGCTGCGGCGATGCCGCTTGCAATCACTGCGTCCTATGGCATTCAGTGGCTGCTGGTCCGCGGCGTTCCGCCAAGAATTGCGCGCGGCTGGGGTACCGGCGCCTCCCAGATGATCGCGGGCGCGATGTTCTGCAGCGCGGCCGTGCCGCAACTTCCACTTCTCGTGCGTGCAATGTTTCTGATTGCCGCAATGGCGTTCGGATCGGGCAGCTACGCGATGTGCCCCGCGATCATCGGGGAAGTCACTCCCAGCGCTCAGCGCAGCGCCGTTCTCGCGATAGGCAACTCGGTTGCGTCACTCGCGGGCATCGTTGCGCCGCTGATTACCGGCCATCTGGTTCAGACGTATGCCGGCTCGCGTGGATATGAACTGGCTTTCGATGTGTGCGGCGTGCTTCTGATTGCCGGTGGCCTTGTCGGCGCGACGATGGTCGACCCGCAGAGATCCGTGAACCGCCAACTGCATGGGTTCGGTCGAGCAACGCATGCGCCGCAAACGCAAAGTACGTAGCGGGCGCGCCCGACTTCGACTTCAACGACATTCCGAACCATTCGGCTTTACTTTGAACCACTGTTATGCAGCCAGTCATCAACGTCGATCGATAACATAAAGAGACCTCAATGCGAGCAAGAATGCAGGTTGTATGTGGATTAGTACCGCTGCTGCTTGTCGGTGCAGCGTCCGCAAGCGAGTCCAGCGTCACGCTTTACGGAGTGGCCGACACTTATTTGCAATATCTCGACAACGGGGGCCAACATACGGTCGCGATGAAAAGCGGTGGTTCGACGGGCTCGCTGTTCGGTTTGAAGGGCAATGAGGATCTGGGAGGGGGGCTGACCGCTCAGTTCGTCGTCGAGAGCGGCTTCAATCTGAACAATGGCACGCAGTTCGCCGATACGACCAGTCTCTTTTATCGCCAGGCGTGGGTGGGATTGAAGGACGAGCGGCTCGGCTCGCTCAGCTTCGGGCGTCAGTACGATGTGGCTTTCCGCGTTGTTTATCCGACCGATCCGTTCTTTGTGAACGAAGTGTTGTCTCCGTTTTCAGCGATGGTCCTCACCCCGGACCGGAATACGCTATCGACACAGTACGATCCTGCGCGCATGAGCAATTCCGTGCTCTATCAGACACCGAAGATCGCAGGTGCTCAGGCTTATGCGATGTACGCGTTCGCGGCAACCGTGACCCAACCGGTGCCGGCCTCGACGGGCAACGCGCTTAGCCTTGGGATTAACTACACGGGCGCCGGTTTGTACGCGGGGCTCGCGTACGTGAACCAACGCCCAGGCACTGAAGCCATCTCGTCGCTGCCGGCACCGCTGTCGTTGCTCGGTACCGAGCATTTCGTGGGTGCGCTCGCGTACCGGATCGGAATCGTGAATCTGCAATTCAACTATTCTTACCAGCGCTCGGACGATGCAGCACCCCACTCGCTGGCCGCGCTGCTCGGGACGGGCCATTCGGTCAGCCTGGCGGAGCTCGGCGCGACGATTCAGGCCAGCGCTGCCGACGCGATTGAACTGGCGGCGCTTTACCGAAATGTACGCGGCGCACACGACAACACGCCGGGTTTTCAGGCGGGTATCGACCACTTCATCTCCAAACGGACCAGTCTCTACGCGCGCGTCGGCTATTTCAAGAACAACGGCACGGCTACCGTGAGCTGGCCAGGCGTTGCTGTTACCGAGGCAGCCACGAATCAGTTCATGACGGCAATCGGCATGACGCATCGTTTCTAGGCTTCTGCGGGATTGCCTGAGCCGTTTCTTGTTTCGCAGCGAATCCGGGGCGGCTTTCCGATCTCAGCGCGGGAACAATTCGCGTCTTCTGGTCGCCGGGTGAGGTCGTCGATCACAATCCTTGTGGTGGGTTGATGATCGGCGGACAACTTGCCAGCGGGCAGACCGCGCGAATGGCCGTTCCACACTTGCGACCAGTCATAGCCCTTGCATTGGCTCGAAGGGCGGTTGTGGGTCGGGAGTACGCACTGGCGACTGGCCGCTTCCGGGAAGCGGAATTCCAGTGGCCGCTTTCCGGCGATCAATTTGAAGAGCGAATTGACGCAACGCGACCCATCTGAGCCATTCGTTGAGAATTCGCAAATGGCCGCTTTGTCGCAAAAAACGGCCAGTCGTAGCAGCAACATCGACCTATATATGCGGGACCGTGACTAGCAGCGGATCTACAGTCGATACACACGCTCTGCATTGTCGTGAAACAACGCCCGCCGTTCGCCGATGGAAAAGTCGCGTGTGATGGCTTTGAACGCATTGAAGACGTCGTCGTAGCTGCTAAAGAGCTTATCGACCGGAAAGTTACTCGCGAACATGCAACGCTCCGTGCCGAACGCATCGATCGCGTAGCGAACGTACGATCGAATACCGGTACGAGCGAACCCCGTTTGAGGTGGACCGATGCGAGCATCATGCTTTCGATGCGCGATGCCGTGCCCAAGCGCCGCGGCCTCAAGCGACATGTACGATCGGTCGAAAGAGAAATCGTAGGCCTTGGGGGCCGCGGCCACGCCGAACTTGCCAAACCGTTGCCGCCACTGAACGAGCGGTGCTTCCGAGAAAATCAGGCGCCGATCGAGCAAGTCTTCGGGCATGCTCACGGGGAATCTTTTTAGGTAGTCTTCCGAAGCGAGGGGCGCGATAAATTCATCGCGAAGAGTTTTGACCTCTCCATGGGTCCAATGGGCGTAACCGTGTCGTATGTCGAGGTCGTAGTATCCGGACGTGAAAGAGACATCCTCGTACGAGCAGGCAAGATTCAACTGGATGTCGCCATTTGCTTGATGAAATGAAGGCAGCCGGGGCAGGAGCCACATCAGTCCAAAGCTCGGACTCGAGTGAATGCGAAGAATCTCGACACCCGTCTGGCTGGACGCCCGCTCCGTCGCACGACTCAAATCCGCTAGCGATCCGGTGACATCACCCAGATATTGCTGACCCGTTGGGGTAAGAACTAATCCTCGTCCCAATCTCGTGAACAAGGCCTGCCGACCATGGATTCGAGGTTGGCAATTTGATGGCTGACGGCCGATGGTGTTAACCCTAGTTCGTCGGCTGCCCGATTGACGCTCTTTGTGCGGGCGACGCTCTCGAATGCGATGATCGCTTTCAATGGTGGGACGCGCATTGTTCCTTAATGCGGAAATCACGAACCATGGAGCTTCTGGGTCGTCGAGTTCCGCGATTGGAGATTTTAGCAATGCCGCGCATTCGGGCGGTAAAAGCAAGCCAAGGTTTGGACGGTAGGCTGTCGGTTAATGCTGGCGCCAAGCCTTGCGCGAACTCAAAGGTGACCCGGCGACCAAACGCATCCGTTGTCGTACATGACCGCCTTTCCTAGCGATGGCCGTTCCGATAATCCGCCGGTGGGCAAAAGTTGCAGCAAACAAGAGGCACGTAGTCCCATCCCCTCAAAGGAGACTCTTCAGCTTGACATTCACATCCACGAGCGTTTCTGGCACTGCCGATATGCCACGCTCGACGAGCATCCGCGCGAGCCTCATCTCTTTCGCAATGCTGCTGACAGCCCCGAACCCGCTCGCACCGACTAGCCTGCCGCCAGCATCGAAATAGAAATGTATCTCCGCCTCGCCCGCCAGTACGCGGGTCACCGAGTGCTCGCCGAGAGCCGGTTCGCCAGCAACTTGCAGTTGATGGTCGTATTGATCCGACCAGAACCACGGCAGATCTTCATACGTTTCCTGCGCACCGAGCATGTTGTGCGCGGCGATGCGCGCCTGCGTTTCTGCGTTGTGCCACGTTTCCTGACGAATGAGTTGACCCGAAAAGCGGCTTGGAAAGACGGCAACGTCGCCGGCCGCATAAATTCCCGGCACCGAAGTCTCGAGCCGCTTGTTCACGATGACGCCACCTCGCACTTCGAGCCCCACCACGCGTGCAAGCTCATCGGCTGGGTCAATGCCGATGCCGACGATCACCAGGTCAGCAATCAGAACATCTCCGTTTGCGAGCGTTACGGCCAGTGCTTCGTCCGGCATCTGTTCGATCGACGTCGGGGCCGTGTTGATCCGAACGTCTACGCCATTGCGCTCATGTAAAGCTTGGACACGCGTCGCAATGGACGCCGGAACTGCGCGGCCTAACAAACGTGGTGCGCCCTCCAGCACCCAAACGTGGCAGCCGCGAGTCCGCGCAGAAGCAGCAACTTCGAGACCAATGAAACCGCCACCTATGATCACGACCCTCGCAGCCGGAGTGAGGCGCGGTGCAATCGCCGCTGCATCGTCGAGCGTGCGCAGACCGACGACACCTGGGAGTTCGGCCCCGGGGATCGTGAGACGTCGCGGGTGCCCTCCGGTTGCGAGCAGCAGCGCCTCATAGGAGATGACCCGGCCGTCTTCCAGCCGGATTTCGCGTGATCCAGAGTCAATGGTCTTTACCCTGGCGACAACGTGTTCTATGTCGTCCTGTTGCCATGCTTCGCGTGGCCGCAATGCGCACTGCGTCGCGTCCCGCTCGCCAGTCAGTAACCCTTTGGACAACGGTGGCCGTTCGTACGGTAGATGAAGCTCGGCGCCAATCAGCGCGATGCCGCCCTTCCAGCCATATTCGCGCAACGCCTGCGCTGCGCGTCCGCCGACGTGGCCAGCGCCGACGATTGCCATGAGACGGTCGATAGCCATTGCGTCATACCTCGATCAATATGCGGCCGTCTTCTACTTTTGCGGGGTAGGTCTTGAGCTTTTCGCACACTGGCGCACAGAGCGGGCGCCCGTCCCGGATGTCGAAACGGCCGTTGTGCTTGGGACATTCGATTACATAGTCCATCACCAGCCCGTCGCTCAAGTGCACCTGTTCGTGCGTACACAGTCCGTCGCTTGCGAAGACCTGGTTATCGACGCGGTAAATAGCGTAGGTATGGCCGGCGTAGTCGAAACGCATAACGTCTTCATCTTCGATATCATCCAGCGCGGCTGTGTTGACCCAGTGCGACATGGCGGTTGTCTCCAGTTTTTATGTTGGCTTCTTCAGGCTTCGGTGGCCGGCGGCATCGGCCGCACGACGTGGAAGGACGGATCACGTGTCTGGCGTACCAATGCCGGGATGATTTCAGCGTAGGCCGCAAGGCTGCTGCGATACGGCAGTGGCATATCGGCCTTCACCGTCTCATGCAATTGCGGCAACGCATGGAATGGAACCATCGGAAACATGTGGTGTTCGACGTGATAGTTCATGTTCCAGTACAGGAACCGGAATACCGGATTCATCATGACGGTGCGGCAATTCTTGCGGTGATCAAGCACATTCTCAGGCATACCTGCATGCTGAGTGAGACCGAAGTACACATAAAGCCACGCGCCGTACATGCTCGGCAGTCCGATGTAAAGAAGCGGCAGGATCGTGCGGAAGTAGATGCTCACGCCTATCGCGACGGCATAGATGGTGAGGCTGATGCGTGCCTCGCGGAATACCTTCGGCCACTCGGACGCCGGTACGAAAGTCTGGTCGTCCGCGTTGATTCGGCCAGATGCGGCAGCGATCATCTTCGGCAGCTCGCTTACTACTTGCTTCAGCGCGACGACACTCAATGCAAGGCCGACCCAATCGGTTGGCCGCGGCACCGCAATCTCTGGATCGCGTCCGACCACCAAGGTGTCCGTGTGATGACGGGCGTGACTCCAGCGCCAAACCGTCGCCCGACGAAACACCTGAAAAGAAGCCACCTGATACAACACGTCGTTCATCCAGCGCGTCTTGAACGCAGTGCCATGTCCGGATTCGTGCCAGCGCGAATCGGCCGGGCTGCAGTAAAGCGTGCCGTAAAGAAAGAAGGCGGGGATCGCCCACACGGAGTGAGCGTGCCAAGCGAACCAGGCAAGCACGCCGCTAGCCACAATTGCGGTGTACCAGATCAACGTGTCGAGCACCGCGCGCGCGTCATTGCGCTGCATCAGTTGCTTGATCACCGGGCGGGGTACCGGGCATTTGTACCAGTCTGCATTGACGAGACCGGCAGCCTGTGCGCGTTCACCTGCTCCGCCGACGAGGCGATATTCCTGATGTCGCGCCGACTCGGAGGGTTCCTTCATATCCGGCATCTGCGTCTCCTTGGTCTTATTGGATTGCTCTCAGTAAGTTGCGGAGAGCCTATGCCTCAAAGATAAGCGGTGTATAAGCATCACTCAACGAGAGGATTGACGATTTTTCGTCAATCCGTTAGCGTCGGGTGACCACACGAAAATGCAGTGCACAAAAGGAGACAGCCGTGGCGCCCCCAGCGGTTCCTCGCCGACGCAAACGCACAGCCCGGTTCATCGAGATCGCAGAGCTTGCTGGCGTCAGTGCATCGACCGTCGACCGTGTTCTGAATGAACGTGGCAGCGTCTCGGCTGCCGCGCGCGAGCGCGTTGTTGCGGCCGCTCGGGAACTGGCGCTGCCGCGGCTGTTACCGGAGACACGGCACGGGCTTATCCACGTCGACGTGCTCCTGCCCGAGAGTGATGCTCCCTTCTTCAAACGTTTAAATCAGGCACTGCAACGCGCCACGCAGATGCTTGATCGGCGCGTGGTCGTACACCGCACGTCGCTTCCGGCAGCCGACGACAACAGGATTACCGCTGCCATCGCGCAGCCGCGTTACCGCCGCGCTGGACTGATCGTGACGACCCATGACACGGCGCAAGTACGTGACGCGCTGAGGGCGGCTATCGAGCACGGCGAGGCGGTCGTCACGATGGTGACAGACGTCTCCGATATTGGACGGCTTGAATACGCGGGCATCGATAACCTGCGCGCTGGCCGCACGGCGGGCTATTACATCGGTCGACTCTCGACTCGGCCGGGACGCGTGCTTCTGCTGGGCGGTCGCATGGATTACCGGGCACACGTCGATCGCATTGGTGGCTGTCGTGCGCAACTCACCGAAAGATTTTCCCACATGACCTGCCAGCAGGACCCGATTGAGACGCAGGACGAAGACGACCGGTGCTATCAAGCTGTGGCTACGGCGCTCAAACAAGGCGGACTCAGCGCGATCTACAACAGCGGCTACGGCTCAACTGGCGTCGAAGCGGCATTGCGCAAGTTCGGGGCAGCGCACGAGGTAGTGTGGGTTGGCCATGAGATGCTTGATCTGCATCGCGATTACATCGACGCGGGCATCATGGATATCGTCATTGACCAAGACCCTGACGGACAGGTCATCGCGGCTCTTCAGCGCATCCTCCATGCCTGCGGTGTCGTCGATACAGCGCCGCGAGCGGAGCCGGTCGAGTTTCGAGTGTATTGCTCGGCCAACGTAAGACACAGTCCTTACCTGGGTGAATGAAGCGGAGTGTCGATTGGTCGGTCGAGCGAGGCGCCCAGGAGGCCATCGCAAGATGGTTACAGGTACGAAAAAAAGCCGATATGGACACAAGGTCCATATCGCCCACGAACCCTACTTTGCGTGGGAAGAAGCTGGCGGGTGGAGTCGCCAGCGGATCAAACCCTTGTCATCAGACTACTCGCACAATTCCCGGCTTGGTTCTGGAACGACGTCGCTCCCGAGCGAAGCGAATGCACGCGATCCCGGTGATGCCATTCGCTTAATAGACAACCACCGAGCGGATCGATTCGCCCTTCTTCATTAGATCGAAGCCTTCATTGATGCGCTCGAGCGGCAAATGGTGCGTGATCAGGTCATCGATATTGATCTTGCCTTCCATGTACCAGTCGACAATCTTCGGCACATCGGTGCGCCCACGTGCACCACCGAACGCCGAGCCTTTCCACTCGCGCCCCGTGACCAGTTGGAACGGCCGTGTGCTGATCTCTTCGCCCGCTGCCGCGACGCCGATGATGAACGACTGGCCCCAGCCCTTGTGCGTGCATTCCAGCGCCTGACGCATCACCTTCGTATTGCCGATACATTCGAACGAATAGTCCGCGCCGCCATCGGTCAATTGCACGATGTGATCGACTACATTCGGCACGTCGTTCGGGTTGATGAAGTGCGTCATGCCGAACTTCTTCGCCAGTTCAACGCGACGCGGGTTGATGTCGACGCCGATGATCTTATCGGCCCCAACCATCTTCGCGCCCTGGATCACGTTCAAGCCAATGCCGCCCAGCCCGAACACCACCACGTTCGCACCGGCTTCGACCTTCGCGGAATACACGACTGCGCCCACGCCCGTCGTCACGCCGCAGCCGATACAGCAAATCTTGTCGAAAGGCGCGTCTTCACGCACCTTCGCCACCGCGATTTCCGGCACCACGATGTAGTTCGAAAACGTCGACGTTCCCATGTAATGGAACAACGGCTTGCCGCCGATGGAAAAGCGCGACGTGGCATCCGGCATCAGGCCACGGCCTTGCGTCGAACGGATGGCCTGGCACAGATTGGTCTTGCGCGACAGGCAGAACTTGCACTGCCGGCATTCGGGCGTATAGAGCGGAATGACATGATCGCCCTTTTTCAATGTACCCACGCCCGGGCCGACATCGACCACAATACCGGCGCCCTCATGCCCGAGAATCGCGGGGAAAATGCCCTCCGGATCAGCACCCGAGAGCGTGTAGTAATCGGTGTGACAGATGCCCGTCGCCTTCACTTCGATCAGCACTTCACCGGCGCGCGGCCCTGCGAGATCGACTTCCTCGATCGTCAATGGCTTGCCCGCTTCCCATGCGATGGCGGCTTTTGTTTTCACCTTGCTGTCCTCTGGTCATGCGTTCGTTGTTGAGATGCTGCGCTACCCGGTTGCACGTCTCGCCAGACCTCCCGGATCCAGTCTCGCAAAAGCAGCGACTCGGCCCACCGGTCCGTCGTGTCGTTGCCGTCGCGGCCGATGATCGCGTACGGCTTAGGCCCGAGCTCGCAGGTGAAGGCGAGCGTATCGTCTGGGCCGGCCCGTTTGCGCCACGACGCGAATCCGTAGCGCCACCACTCGAGGAACAGGTCGACCCACATGCGATGCGGTCCGAAGGAAAGCTCGATCTGCGCCTGCTCGCGGCTCGCTACGCGTCCGTGAAACGCCCACGAATGATCGAGAATGCGATGCATCAGGGCGTGGTTCTCGTCCGATACTGGCCAGGCGAATTCGCGACCGACGAGATAATGCGAGATGTCTCCGAGCAGCTTCATATCCGGCCGTGCTTCGAGCAGATCGAGCGTGAAGAACAAATCGGTCGTCATCCGGTCGCGATGGGTTTCGATGTACACCGGAAAGTCGACCTGCTCCGCAAGCCGCTGCCAGCCATCGATCAGCGCGACGCATTCGCGAACCGTGCGAGGCCGCACATCGGGTTGCAGATCGATGTGATGCACGCCGAACTCGACCGCATTTTCCAGCACCGGCTGTAGCTCGTCGATCGTGCTTGGAAAGCATTGGCCTTCCGCACCGAGTCCGTGGTCGGCACGCAACCTCGTCAGCCTCTCGACGAACGCGCGGTCCATGTAGTGCGCGCTCACGCCGTCGAACCCCGCGTCGGCAATCATTTGCACGTTGTCTTCCAAGGAGCGTTCGTGGCTATCAGAATGCCGACGCTCCATCGCCCACAACGATTGATACACAACCAGGCTCTGGCTCACGGCGCCTCCGTGACCGGCAGCGCGCAGATCGTGACACGATCGGTGGGCATCCACGGCTCGACTCTTTCGATCGGATGATTCGGGTTCACGGTCGGCTCCATACGAGGGTCACCGGTAACGTCCCGCCATCGACGATACCTGCTCGATGTTTTGCGGCGTGATGAAGCCCGGCCCGGAACTAATGTTGCGCGCCTCGTAGACGGGCTTAAGTCCGTAGTCCTTGAGCACCTTGGCGACCTTCGGATCCTTCTCGAGCTCGGCGCGGGCCTGCGCGACATCCGTGTTGTGATTCTTGTGCATGATCGCCAGCATCGCGACGGGGATGTAGCCTTGCAGGTACGGCTGCTGATCGGTACAGAACTTGATAGTGCCGTCCTTGATCGCCTTGGCGACGTCCGAATCGATGTCAAACGTCGCGAACCAGATCTTGCCCGCCAGACCCAGCTTGGTCACTGTGCGAATGGTCGGATCCGCGGAAGTCGGCCCCAGTGTCAGGACGGCCTGCGTGTTCGGGTGAGAGCGCAGATAGGCGCTCACCTTCGCTTCTATATTGGTTGGATCCGTGCCCACATCGAGCACCGACGTCTTCGTATCCGCGCCGATTGCCTCGGCAAATCCGCGGCAACGCTCGAACGAAAGCGGATTGGTTGCGTAGTGATTCACGCAGACAAAGGTCTTGATGCCGTCGGCCTTGGCGCGCAGTCCCGCTTCCTTGCCCGCCAGATATTCGGGCTGTCCCACGTGCATCAATGCACCAAGGTCAGCGCTCTGCTGTTCAGTTCCCGTGTTGGACGTGATGAACGGTATGTGCTTCGCCTTGAGCTTCGAGACGGAGCCTTTGAGCAGGTCGAAGTCCGCTATCGTCATGACCACGCCGTCGTAATTGCGCGCGGCTGCCTGATCGACTAACCGGACCATATCGGCGATATCGCCGTTCGGCGGATTGCGATAATCGGTCTGGACGTTGAAATCTTCGTCGGCCTGCTTTATGCCGTTCTTGACCGTGTTCCACCATGCGTCGGAGTCGGGCGCGTGGGTGATGAAATCAAAGTGGGCAACAGGTTCTGCGTAGACGCCCGTGCACAGGCCCAGGCTCAAGACTGCGGCGGTTAGGCGAAGCACCTTTCCGATCGGGGATTTCATGGCTGTCTCCTTGTTTATTTGTGGTCTGTTTGCCGATGTCGCGAGGCCAAATACAGATGTCGTGCAACCGGCCGTGGTCGCTTTGCCCCGGTGTCGGGGCGCCGCGTTCAATCGCCCGGCAAACCGATGAAGACTTTACCGTCTTCGGTTTTTACCGGGTGTGTAACGAGGTTGATGCAAACAGGTGCCCCTTTAGCGGCGCCCGTGGGAATGTGAAAACGCCCCATGTGCATCGGACACTCGACGACCTCTCCAAACACTAGGCCCTCGGTAAGGCGCGCCGTTTCATGGGTACAAAGACCGGCCGACGCGTAAAAGCCGCTCGGCGTGTGATAGACCGCATATAGCTTGCCGTCGTGCTTGAACTCGATGACGTCTTCTTCGTCGATGTCATCGCAAGCGCAAACGTAATGCCATTGGAGGATGTTCATCGCGCGTCTCTTTGCGGTTAGCGTGCTTGTGCCGGACACGGCGTATCGCCGGTTCGCTCTGCCGCGGCGGCCACCGATTTCCCGGGTACGAGCGGGGTCACCATGTAGTCGGGATCACGCCGCTGCATCCTGAAGACGTACAGAATTTCGCCCCATGTGCTTAACAGACCGTCATAGGCAGGTGCCAGATCCGCTTCGATCGCCTTACGCAGCTGCGGTAGCGCGTGAAACGGCACATTCGGGAACATGTGGTGCTCGACGTGATAATTCATGTTCCAGTAGAGGAACTGCAGGACGGGGTTCAGCTTGATGGTGCGCGTGGAGTAGCGGTGGTCGAGCTCGTTTTCACGCAGCCCGGTGTGCTGGGTAATCGCCAGCAATTCATGTAGCCATGCACCGTAGGCACGCGGTAACAGGAGGAACACGACCGGCAACCAGCTGTGAGCGACAATCGCCCAAGCGGCCACGCCAACGTATAACGTCAAAATCACACGCGAGTTCCTGCACATCTCCCGGTATTCGGAAGCAGGAACCACGGCTTTCGCACTCGTCGAAATGATGCCGAAGCTATGCCGGACAATGTTGCCCAGATGATGGATGCCGTGCGAAACGCGCAGAAAATCGGTGGCGAGCTTCAGGTAGTTAGGCGGACGCTTGACGGCGATTTCAACGTCCGATGGTACGGTGGCCGTCAGGTGCGTGTATGTGTGATGTTGCGCGTGGGACCAGCGGCTGTAGATCTGCTCGCGCCACGTCATGAAGCAGATCAACCAATGTACCGACGCGTTGAGCCATTCGCTTTTGAATGGCGTGCGATGGCGCAACTCGTGTTCCATTGCTTCGGCAAATGCATAGAGCGTCCCGTAAAGCAGGAACGCCGGTACGCACCAGAGCGTGCCGAGCGAAAACCATGCGAGCACGCCGCTTCCCACTACCAATCCCATGAAGCCGCCGAAGTGCAGGAGCGCGTCCCGGTCGTTGCGACGCGTGACTTCTTTGAGCACCTTTCTGTCGAGTCGGCATTTATACCAGTCGTCCATGGTTATCACTTTCGCGTTGTCTTGCTGTACCGACATGAGTTGCACCCCAGTGCTTGAAGTTTGACCGTGCGATGGATCACCTGAAGCATTGATCATCGATGAATGCATTTAAGACTCTTAATGAGCACGAGTCAAAGATTTAAATGCCTCATTTTGAGGTATATCGGGTATTCCATGAGGTTTCGGTTGCTTTTCAGATTGAGTCTGAATGAGAAAATCCTCGATAGTCTCAGATTGAGGCAAAATGATGCCTGCGCGGACGCCTTGGTCCGCACGATGGTCTGGAGACACATGCGATGAAAGGCAAGCCGACGCTTAAGCAATTGATGGAGGCCACGCAGCTCAGCCGCGCGACGATCGATCGCGCACTCAACGATCGGCCTGGTGTGCATCCACGTACGCGAACCGCAGTTGAAGCAGCGTTGAGGCAACTGAGCCCGGATTCCCCGGTCCGGTCTTCGGGCCGCGCGAGGCGAAGTACGTTTGAGTTCAGGCTGTTGGCCCAGGCGGGAGACGCATTCACCGACGAGTTAACGCGCACCGCGGCTGAACTCGAAGCAGAATTTTTCGCATCCGGGACGCGTCTCGAAATCGTAAGGTGCGTTGGAGTGTCCGATGACGAGGTCGCCGCCAGAGTTCGTGAGACGGCCGCCGAAGCCGACGGTATCGGCATCATCTGCACGAACACCGCAGCGACGACCGCGGCACTACGCGAATGCATGGCGGCAGGAAAGCCGGTCGTCACGCTGATTACTGACGTCGATGCCGATGCGCGGCACACGTATGTCGGGGTCAACAACCGGGCAGCCGGACAGTCAGCCGCCTTTCTCATGGGACGACATCTGCAGGCGCACACCTCCCCTGACGTGGCGGTGGTCGTCGCGACGTTTTCCTACACATGTCACGAGGATCGCGAGATTGGGTTTCGTGCACTGCTAAGGCAGCGATTCCCGAACGTGAATCTGGTTGAAGTGATCAAGGGCGCTGATTCCGGCGCCGCGACATACGAAGCAACCAAGCGCTTTCTGGACGAACACAAGAAGCTCGATGGTATTTACAATGTTGCGGGAGGAAACGAAGGCCTGGCGGCGGCGCTGCGTGAACACAATCTTACAGGCCGGACGATCTACGTCACTCACGAGGTCAACCGGATAACGGAACCGCTTTTGCGATCCGACGTGATTGACTATTTGCTGACACAGGATCTCCGGCTCCTGTTGCGTACGGCGGTCGAACATTTGAGGTCAGCGCGCGAAGGGAGGCCTCTTCTCGCGCAAGCGATTATCCCGATAGAGACGTATTCCCGCTTCTCGTTGTATTAGCGCGACCCGCTGGAAAGCTTAATGCTTTAGTCGCATACCCTTGACGGTCGTGCGATGCTGCTCCGATGAGGACATGCTTGTAGCGCACTGATCGCTGATTGTTGCGCCGATGAGAACACGTCGACAACTGGAGTCCGTCGTCTCTTGTCAGACGGGTAGCGGACATCCGAACGAATATGCCGAATGTCAGTAACTGGCCGGCAGTACGCGTTCACACAAACCACCGGAAAGCTGCCATTGAGGATTCCAACGTCCTCACGATGGAACGTTCATCGAGCTGGTGCTCTCGGCCAACTACGGCCGTTCGTCCATGCAGCCGCGCGGTCATTGGAAAGTCGGCTTGACCGCTGACAGCGGCCGTTCGTTGGAATTGTCGGCCTCGGCTAGCGATGACCGCAGCGGCTTATATTGGTGTCATGTTCAACGGTGCCGGAATGTCGAATAGCATAGTGCTGATGTGAATCTCGCGCCCAGGATCGGAGCTCTTGACAAAGACATAGCGACAGTCGCCGTCCGGTACGTGGCTCGCGGTTTTACGATACTCCGATCTTGCTATCATCACCTCGTGTATCTTCTGCCGTACCGCGGATGAGTCTTTGTTCCGGTTGAAGATGAGCAGAGCACATTTTGAATCCCGCCATGAAAGGTATCCTAGAAGCTGCTCAATTGCCTCGTTGAATCCTTTTTCGCCTCGCCAAAATTTGCACTCGGCAATGAAAATATTGCGGTTGTCGACACGGATCAAAACATCGGTCTTACCAGCCGCGTTGAAGGTCTCGCCGGTCGCTGTGCCGTCGTAGTGCCCGTTCAATTGCAGGAGAAAGTGTGTTCGAATCGCCTCCTCATCCAGCGACGCGAAGGCGTTAGGGTTTCGCTCAATGACGAGCGACATGCTCCGGATCACGCTGAGGATGTGTTCATATTCCTTTTGTTCGAGGGTGGGTTCTGGAGCGAATTTCGCGGTGGCCGCGGCAGGCCGACTCACAGGCGGCTTTCGGCGCACATCGGGCGCGACATACGTCATAGGCCTATCGCGCGGCTTCATCGGTATGCCCAATGCTGAAATTGCGCCGTTGGCGGTCTTTGCTTTGGCGATTTTCTGCGCCAAAACTGTACGAACAGAGTTCTCGACGCTGCGGTTATGGCCCATAACATCGTTGCGAATTTGGGCCGCCGCTTCGATCAACATTCTGATGTTGCTGTCTATCTGCTGCTTGATCTGCTGCGGGTTGGCTTGATCATCTCGGAAGGTCGAATAAAACGTTACTTCGGTATCTCCGACATTCAGTTCGGGATAAGGATGCATCGTAAACGTCGACGGTTGGTGGTGCCAAAGGTCGCGAGACCCAGTGTATGGCACCGAAATGGAAAGCTGCGTTCCCTTGGCGGACGTTTGCCGCGCGCCGGGAAAACCAAACTCGAAATCATTATGGACGGCCATATCTACACTGCGCGGCTCATCCATGTAATGGCCGTCCGAATCAAGCGTGAGAGGTTCCAAACGGTACTTAGACACGAAATAGTCCTCGAGCTCACTTGCTGACGCTTTGAGGACATAGTCGTTTTCCAGCGATTCAATCTCCTGTACGAGTTCGGCTTCTCGTTGGCGGAAGTAGTCATATGTCGATGCCGTGTTGAACGGCCGGCCCGTCGTGTGGTTTCTCACCCGTCCTCCCGTTGCCTCTATCGATAGCTCTATCGGTTCGCGCACTGAAATGCAGCGACAGTTTACTGGCAGCGACTGCGGATTTTGCCGCCCTTTTTACTTGCCAGATAGCGCCCATGGTAGCAGCACTTGTTTCGTGCGCGCCTCGTACGTACCTCACCGAATCGATGCCGACGTAATTCCCGAGCCGCAAAAGCAACGCGGTGTCCTCGTCTGGCGCGTCGGCGATCTCCGCCGTGCCCTCGCGTGAGGAGCGGCCCATGGCACTCGATCCCGCCGCGCTCTTGCTTGCTACAAAACACCACGCCAAGAAGACCGCACCGCCTCCGCTCTCCTCGTGGACCTTCGCTCCCCTCGCCAGCTTGCTCGCGAATCTGGGAAAACGTTCGGTGAAGGCCCCCGCGCTGCCCACCGCGGTCAGCCCCGGCTCGCGCACGGCGCGTGTCGCGCCCCCGAGCCAAAGCAGCCGCAGGGCTGCCATGCGCGCCGGTGCCCACGTCCGGAACGAGGCAGAAAACAGAGTCGCCGTGACCCGCGCTGTCGCCGCCCTCAGATCAACAAACGGCTGTCGCTGCAGTGAGCGCGCGCTGCGCGCGAATCATCGCCCACGGCATCAATCTTGGCCGCGTCGAGCAGGCCCGCGTATTCGTGTTCGACACCAGTTTCGACGTCGATACCGCTATCGCCAAGCTCGACGCGGCCTATGCCGTCGCTGCGGCACCACGCTCACCGACGCTCACCGAAAGGATGGTCGGGGGAAAGCGGCCTAGATGACCGAACTACTCTGCTACCTGCCGTTGGGTTGGTCGCAACGCGACCGTCGGCAACGGGTCGTTTTTTGCCGATCGCCTCGGCACCGATTTCCATCGGTCGGACACATCCGCAGCAGAGGCTCGGCTCAACGCAAAAAAAGCCGGCGAAAGCGCCGGCTGAGTGGTTCTGCATTGCGTCGAGGCAAGCGTGAACCGAGAGAAATTACAGTATGCAGTGCCCCTACTCGAGTCGAATGTGCGAATGCCTCATATTTTTGAGATCAATCCGCCGACGGCGTGTTGAATACTGAAACCCCATCAATTCTCTAACGCGCTCAAGGCACGATATAGCGCCTGCCGCGAGATACCCAGTGCGTTCGCCGCATGACTCTTGTTGCCATCGGCATCAACCAATGCCTGCCTGATCTCTTCGTCTGTCGGCCGACGCCGCGTCACGCGCTCCTGCAACGCAAACGTCGACAGGTACGCGTTTGCCTTGGTCACCCTGCTGTGACCTGCTGCTTCCACCACCCGCTTCATTGCCTCCTCGTGCAAGCTGGCATCCGGCCGCGGTCCGCTTCCCTTGATCGGTGCCGCTACGCCGGCGACACGCGCATACAGTTCCTGAAGATACTGGTGCCGCAGTCCGTGCCCCGTTACTCCCAGTCCTTTTTTTGTCACGCCGTGCTTCTTCATGACCGTCTTGTAACGGTCGACCCACTGAACGAGCGTATGCGACTGCGGAATCGTTGACCCGGTGAAGCCGTTTGAGAGCCGCGCTGCCTCTTCCAGAATCGCCAACTTCGCGTCGAACGGCACGTCCCGCTCGCGACCGCCTTTTGTCCCACGCATGATCCGCAACTGATCCGTATTGCGGACCGCCTCAAGCGGACGGAACAGAAAACTCTCTTCACGCCGCAATCCAAACGCTGCCTGCAACTTCAGTTGCACTGCGACATGCGGACAGGTCTGCGCAATTTCCGCGATCTTGTCCGATGCGCTGATTCCATGTGCTGCCCAGGACTTGTCTTCGGTGGCAATGTAAGACCGCTCCAGCCCATGTTCCTTGCGGTCCACGTAATTAGCGAGCGTTCCGACCAGGTTGCTCTTGCCCATCCACTGTGCGATCGCGCGGAGGTAGGTCAGCTTGTTCTCGATCGTGCCGCCGCTCTGCTCCCTGGCGACCCAATGCCGTACGAGATATTCAACGTGCTTCGCCTTTAGCGACCATGGCGTTTGCAGCGCGAAACCGCCATCGCGTAGCTCCGCGAACGCCTTGCACAGCGACGTTGCACGCCGCTCCTGCGTCTTGATCGACAGCGCCCGGTTGCTGATTCTCGTTGTGCTGTGAATTTCCGCGACGTGATCGTCAAACAGCCGAAGCAACTCTTCGCGGAAGGCCGGAGCTAACCCGTAACCGTTCACGATCGCGCGCACGTTCAATATCGCTGCCATCTTTATGCCCTGCTCGAAAGCCCTTCGTCACCCTTTGGCACCGGAACCGGAACTCACGACGCGCCTACCACGCATCGCACTTCGAACCTTGCTCCCCGCCTGCCTCTCGCCGCGCTTGCGGCTTCGCCTTTAATCCCGGCGCCGGGGTACTGCCTCTTCCTGTCCTTTAGCGATTCCATCCGATCAGCCCGTTGCATGGGAAGTGCATGCAGTCCGACTGTCCAACCTGCTGTGCCAGCGTCCACCGTCGCATTGCGACCGCTGGAAGCGCTGCGCGCAAACTCGCGCCGCACAGCTTTGCGGCTACCCTGCCAGCCCCGACGTCCGTGGACGTTAGAGTCAGCCTCGCCTGCGGCGAAACCGACCCCGGGCTATCTGCCGGGCAATTCCTGTTGCGCATTCTGGTTACGGCTGCGCCTACCGTTTGTCTTCCGTTCAGGGAATCGCGGCACCGGCTACCTCCCGGTTCGCAGGACTTCCCCCGCCCCAAAGCACATTCATGTCGGCCGCGGTGTATCGGGCTTCCTGAATGCACCCAGCTTCGTGTGCTGAAGGGACGCGTACATACGCGATGAGTGCCGTGTGAAGTGTCCGGTGTCCGGTTCCCCCTTGTCCTCATCGCGTGTCATTGCGACAAACGTCGCCAATCGTATGGATATCGCGGTGTCCACGCACCCTCAGTGTGGCTCGGTGGGGACTTGATCGGATTCAGAAAAAGGCCGCATCAGTGTGCGGCCTGGACAGTTACTGCGAGATGCCCGTTGCGGGCTGAGGAAAATGGGCGCACGAAGGCCGTGTGCTCAGTTCGATGCGTCGGTGACGCGGTAGGTAAATAGAAGAATAGAACCTGAGCCGCTCAATCACAGAACCAAAAGCTGGATATAACCCGCCTGCTTTCGTGACTTGACTTCGCATTTGGCCCGATAGACTGAATACCAGGCATAACTGACAGATAAGTGTCAGTTATCCAATGAAACCCCGGTGCGGTTCGGCAAACTGTCAGATAAGTATCAGTTTTCTGTCACTTCGCCGGGGGCGCGCCACACCATCGACCGAATCTGACACTTAAGTGTCAGATATCTGTCACTTTCTCGCGCACTACCCGTCGCGACACCAGGAGCTACCTTGAAAGTTTCCGTCTTTGCAGTTGATGTCGGCTACGGCAATACAAAATACGCGCTGCGTGCGGCAAGCGGCAGTATCGCCACCGGCATGTTTCCTTCTCTCGCACCACTCGCGGCAAGTCGCGCACTTTCGGGGTACGGCGATAGCGTGCTGGTCTCCCGCAAGGTCGCAAAGGTCGTGATCGATCAGGTCGAGTATGAGGTCGGCCCTGACGTGTCTCTTACCGCCGCCTATGGCAACACCGGCCGTGCGCTCTCGAATGATTTCGTCCTCTCGGACAATTACGCGGCGCTACTCGCGGGCGCAATGCACTTCGCCGGCGTCACGCACGTCGAACGTCTAATCCTCGGTTTGCCCGTGCACAACATGAAAAAATATGCCGGAGCCTTGCGCGATCGCTTCACAGGCATGCTGGACTATGGATCGGGCCGTGTGAACATCGAGAAGGTTGTTGTGATTCCGCAGCCGCTCGGCTCGCTCGTATCGGCATCAAGCCACCGGCAGGCGGAATTCGGCAAGGACAGCGCTCACCTCGTGGTGGACGTCGGCTACTTCACGACTGACTGGGTGTACGCCAACGGTTTCACGATGGACGACAAGCGTAGCGACGGTATCCCGGGTGGCGCATCGCAGATCTACCAACGTATCGCTGAACTGATTTCGCGCGATCAGGACGAGCAGGTCGACGATATCGAGCGTATCGACAAGGCCCTACGCGAACGCAAACCGTTCTTCTTCTACGGCACCGACATTGACCTTGACCCGTATCTCGAGCAGTCACAACCGGTCGTGACGGGCGTAGTAAAAGAAATCCAGAACAACGTGGGCCAACTCACGGGTGTGCGATCAATCATCCTCTCCGGCGGTGGCGCAGCACTCTATGCCCCGGCGATCCGCAAGGCATTTCCGCGCGTCACACTTGAAGTGGTCAAGGCCCCCTGCTTTGCGAACTCCGAGGGCTTCCTGATCGTCGGCGAGGCAGGGATCACTCGCGAACGCGCAGCAGCACGGGCATGAGCGAAAAGTTTGACATGAAGGTGGTCATTGACGCGGTGACCACCCCGCTTCTACACGCAAGGCTAAGCACCGCGCGCTCGTACCGCGAGCGCGCGGCGGTTTTGCGTTCGCTGGCAGAGTCCGCCCTCAGAGGCACCCCTGCCGCACTGCCCGCGTACCCGGAGCCCGCTGTAGCCAGTCATTCTGAGACGGCAGCCCAACATTTCACCGGTGCAACGGAGACAAGGATTGAACCCGTCGCTGTCCCACTGACATCCATGCCGTCGCCGGAACCCTTCTCCGGTGGCAACGAGGGGCACGACGTCGCCGCGCTTGTAGACCAGTTCGCCAGCTTTCTCGACGCGGCTGCTTGACTTCGCCCACAGCCTGGCATGATAGGAACCAAGTACCGGTGCATCTGAATGCCTGTTGCACCGGTGAAATAACCCGATACCGGAGCATCGTCATCATGAACACCTACCAGACCGTTATGTCCCTGTTCCATCATGGTTCGCTCGAAGAAGCCCGCACCTGGCTGTGCCTCGCGACGTTCGCCGCATCCGGCATGGCGGGCTGGTACGCACTTGAACCGCTGCAAGCTGTCATCCGCAAGCTTGAGGAAATGCAATGAACACCATTCGATGCATTGACGGTTGGATCGACTCATTCATGAGGCTGTCGCTGGTCACCAGACGAGTACTTACGACGATTCTGTGCGTCGTGCTCCTGTGCCTTTGCGGCCCACTTGGCGCAGCAGGTTACGACAAGCTGGTGGACTATGTCTCCTTTATCGCCGCCGCTGGTCTGTGCTGGTCGACCGGCTTCTGGTACGTCCTGCGCGGCGCGCTCATTCTGCTGGCCTGGTGGTTGCGCATCTTCCGGTGAGGTTGCAGATCGTACGGGCGAAAAAAAACGACTCCCAGAATTGGGAGCCGTTTTCGTTAATGGGATGGGTGGTGGTCAATGCAGCTTCCTCGACGCCTCGATCGCGAGGCGAGCGGCGCAAAAATCCCAGGCCGCCTCGAAGGGTTGGTCGCGACAAAGATACGTCGTGTCGTCGCAACCGCGCCGGTCGATCACATCGTAGGCCACGGCTTTCGATTTGACCGCAGGCTGACGGCCGTCGGCCTCGCCTGTCGTTTCAACGATTGCAAAGTTTCCCACCAGTACACGGAATGAGCTCATTTTCGTTTCCAGAGAAATGCGCCCGACGAGTCTTCCCCGGCGGGGATGATCCCCACCGGGCAGGATATAGAGATGCCGGCAAAGCGCCGGCTGGTTTCAGAGTGTTGCGGCGAGCATCGCACCCGAGTGCGAAACAGGCGGTACATGCACTGCGCTTCGTGACGCGGCGTACTGCACCCACTCATCGGCGAAGTCGGTACCGCGAAGCTTCGGACGATGAATGATGGCGGTGTACCCTTCTGCGCGCAGTCGCTTTGCCAGCTCGACGCCGGCGGCAACGCCCGGCGACTTGTTGGTCTTCGGATCAACCTTGTCGAAGTCCACGAAGATGTGCACCACGCGGATGCCCAAACCTTCGGGAACGACGAATTGCCTGAGAAGATTGCAGTTCAGGCAATTCCAGACCGGCACACCGGAAAGCATGTGCGCGCCGTAGGCTGTTTCGAGCCCCTCTGCGACACCGATCTCACCGTCGACCGGATCCATCAGTCGCACCGCACCTCCCGCGAGAGGGTTGAGCGTCATGTCATTGAGCTTGGAATCGAGAATCTCGCCATCCGCGGAGACGATCTGCGCCTTGGCAGGCGCTGAACGTTCGAGGTATGTACGATGCAAGGTCCCAAGTCGACCGTCAGGCAACTCAAAGCGCGCAAGGATGCCAGGCCAGGTGCCGATCACTTTCTTCTCGTGACGATACTCGAGCATGCCGAGACGCAGCGCCTGAGGTGCAGGCGCAGTCAGGCCCGGAATACGGGTCCGCAAATACCGCATCAGGAGATCGCCAGTCGCAGATGGCTTCGCGCGATCCCACATCGACGTCAAGCGCTTCTCAACGAAAGCAGGATCGGCCTTTCGTTTAACACCTGGCGCCGGTGACGCATGTGCCAGAGTACGCGCGTCGTTGCGTGCCGCATCCAGCGAGCCGCCGCTGAGCTCGTGCATCAGTTCGATAAAGGTAATTCCAGAAAACCGGCAGATGAGGTCAAATCCATCTCCCGCTTTTGGGTTGCCATCGTCGCAGTGGCGGCAAATCCAGTCACCGCGGCCGCGCCTGTTGTCATAGGTGAAACGGTCGGTGCCGCTGCACATGGGACACGGTGTAGCCTTACCCGTTAGCGCGCTCGCCGGCACTCCGTACTTCAGGAGCAGCGAGACCCACTGTTCGGGTGTGAGCTTCAGGTCCTTCACATTCATGGGTCACTCTCCTTTGTGGAAGTGGGTTGAGGTCGATGCCTGAGTCAGGCGTGAAAACGCGTGCTCAAAAAAGCCGTCCGGGCCCAGTCGGTCGGGCAGCTTTTTTCAGCAGGTTGGAACCAGGTGAAAGACCGCGCGGTGCGCGTGCGAGAAATCGCTGCACGACACACCCGAGGGTGTGCCGCGACAACGGAGAAGAAAACAAGGTGAGAGGA